>DSDB01000587.1 GCA_011057845.1 Phycisphaerales bacterium
AGCGGCTCTTCGTCGAAGACGTCGATGGCGGCCCCCATGATTTGCCGGCGGCGCAGGGCATCGGCCAGGGCCTGCTCATCCACCAGACCGCTGCGGGCGGTATTGACGAGCACGGCCGTCGGCTTCATCAGGGCCAATTCGGCGGCGGCGATCATGTGGCGGCTGTCCTTCGTGAGACGGGCGTGGATCGAGACAACGTCCGACTGCCGCAGCAACGGGTCCAGCGACACCATCTCGACGGCGCCGCTGTCACCCGCGAAGTACGGATCATACGCCACGACGCGGCTGCCGAAGGCGGCGAGGTATCCGGCCATCAACCGCCCCACCGCTCCGAGGCCCACGAGTCCGACGGTCTTGCCGTACAATTCCGGTATGGCGGCGCTGTTGGGGAAACAGCGATGCCACTTGCCGGACTTCATGTCCGCGTGGGCGCGGGCGATATTGCGTATTTCGCCGAGGATCATCCCCATGGCGCACTCGGCGACGGCGCGGGCGTTGCGGCCGGGCGTGTTCATCACGCAAACGCCCCGCTGCGTGGCCAGCGACACGTCGATGTTCTCGCTTCCGCCGCGCAGGACGCCGATAAGCTTGAGATTCGCCGCGGCCCGGATGAGCGCCCCCCCTATCGGCGCGAACTGCGCGACGATCATGTCGAACGTATCGGCATCGCGGGTGATTTCATCGGGCAGGCGGACGGCATCGGGGCCGCCGGTCTCGATGCGGAGATTGTCTTCCTGCAGGGCGATCAGGCTGGGATGGTCCCAGTGGCGAATGTTCACGTCGATTCCCGCGTCCCGCAGGGGCGCCAGTCCATCGGCCATGAAGGCCGCCGGGATGTAGGTGTCACTGATGGCAAGCAGTCTCATCGCCGAGCCCTTACGCCTTACCGTCGGCCAACAGGAGTCTGACCTTCTGCTCAACGACCTCGGCCAGGCGGTTGCGAATAGGACCGAACATGTCCTGGAGCGTCGGGTCGGGTCGTTTCGCAGCGGCGGCCGATTCCCGCAAGCCCTTGAGGACGGCAATACGGCAATCCGCGTAGATGTTCATCTTGCAGATGCCGTTTCGCACGGCATTGCGGACCTGGTCGTCGGGGGTGCCGGAACCACCGTGCAGGACCAGAGGGACCTTGCTGACGGCGTCGAGTTCCCGCAGGCGTTCGATGTTGAGATTCGGCAGCGACGTGTAGACGCCGTGGGAAGTGCCGATGGATACGGCCAGGGCGTCGACCCCGGTCTGTTTGACGAAGGCCTCGACCTGGTCGGGTTCGGTGAGGACCGAGTCGATGCGGCGGGTGGCCTCCAGGTCCGAGCCGCCGACGCAGCCGAGTTCGCCTTCGAGGCTGACATCGGCCGGGTGGGCCAGCTCGGCGGCTCTGCGCGTGATGGCGACGTTCTCCTCAAACGGCAGGGCCGATCCGTCGAGCATGACGGACGTGAAGCCCAGTTCCACGGCCCGCTCGATGCTGACCAGGTCCGTGGCGTGATCCAGGTGGAGCACGACGGGTATGTCATACCGATCCGCCACGGCCTGGATGAGTCCGGGGACGTAGTCCCAGCCGCGGCCGGAGAGGTCCGGCCCAATCAGCCCCATCAGGACGACGGGCGAACGGAGGCGTTCGCAGGTGTCCAGGATGGTGCGGACCATCACGTCTTCCACAACGTCGAACGCCGGGACGGCATACCCCCCCGCCCGGGCGTCGCTGAGTACATCCTTGAGACTTGCAAGCATCCGGTTCCTTTCTTAGTGCATCAACATGCCGCCGCTGACGTCGAACGTGGCGCCGGTCACGTAACCGGCGCGGTCCGAGGCCAGGAATACCACCACGTCGGCCACCTCCCGGGGGTCAGCGAATCGCCCCAGAGGGATCCGGCGCAGGTACTCAGGGCCTCGCTCGGCCAGCGCCTGGGCGGCCATGTCCGTCTGCATGAAGCCGGGGGCGACCGCGTTGGCGGCGATGCCGTGGGGCGCGACCTCGCGGGCCAGCGATTTGGTGAAGGTAATCAGGCCGGCCTTGGAGGCGGCATAGTGGGCGTGGCCGGTCGTGGAGCCGTGAAATGCGGCCTGCGAGGCGATATTGACGATACGCCCTTTTCGTCCGGCCGCCACCCAGCGGCGGATGGCGGCCCGGCACATCAGAAACGGGCCCTTGAGGTTGGTGTCGATGGTCTGGTCCCATTGCTGCTCGGTCATATCCTTGACACAGGCGGTCGGCCAGATGCCGGCGTTGTTTATCAGGATGTCCATCGGGCCCAGCGCCGCTTCGGTGTCGGCGGCCAGGCGCTCGGCGGCGTCGGCATTCGACACATCGCCGCCGACGGCCACGGCGAGACCGGCGAGGCGGCCGCGGACCTCGGCGACGACGTTCTCGGCGGCATCCCGGCGGGTATGGTAGTTGACGGCGACGGCCGCACCCTCGGCGGCCAGACCAAGCGAAATGGCCCGTCCGAGGCCACGGGCGCCTCCCGTGACCAGAGCGACTTTACCCCTGAGATTCAGATCCATTGGGTCTTACGCGACTCCACCTAAAAGCACTGCTCCGCTACGCCCGTGGATTGCGCCACCGGTCGGCCGGGCAACGCTTGCAGAGCATACCAAGTGCGGGTTCGAAAGGCCAGCGTTTTCCGCTGTTGGGCTGGCGTTCCGGCCGGGACCGCATATAATCAGCGTTATGAAAAAGACGATGCTACTACTGTTGACGCTCTGGGGCACGGCCATCGGTGTGGAGCAGGCCGATTACTATGTTGCGACGGATGGGGCCGACACCCAGCCGGGGACCCTTGAGAAACCGTTTGCGAGTATCGGGCGTGCCCAGCAGGCGGTCCGTGAAAGGGTGGAAAAGGGGCTGTCCGGCCCGTTGACGGTGCTTATTCGCGGCGGTCGATATGAACTGTCCGAGCCTTTGCGATTCGGCCCGCAGGACACCGGACCGGGTCAGCACTGCATCACGTACACGGCCGCGGCCGGGGAGAGCGTGCGCATCTGTGGCGGCACGATCATGGGGGACTGGAAGCGAGACCAGGACAATCTGTGGAGTTGCCCGGCGCCTGCATCCGAAGGCGGGAACCGGCCGGTGCGGCAACTCTACGCCGACGGCCGGCGTTTGAATCGCGGGGTATTTCCAGCCGAGGGTCTGCTACGCATTACGAAGGCATCGTCGGATGCCAGGACCATCGAATTCGACCGCGACCTGGCGGGCGATCTGGTCGGGACCGGCGCCGAGGTCGTGATTATTCACAACTGGTCGATCGCACGCGGGATTATCGCCGGGGTGGAGGGTCGGAGCATCACGTCCGCCACGCCCCTGGGCTGGGTGGGCCACCATTGGACCTGTCCGGCCCCGGGCAAGCCGGCTTTCATTGAGAACGCGCCCGGCTCGCTCGGCAAGGCCGGCCAGTGGCGATTCGACGCGAAGACTCGTAGAGTCGTCTACCGGGCCGCCGACGAGCAGGCCCCTGCAACCATGCAGTTTGTCGTACCGCGGTTGGAGCAACTGGTTGTCATCAGGGGGACCGCCGAGCGGGCCGTCAGTAACCTGTGTTTCAGAGGTTTGACTTTCGAGCACGCCGCGTGGAACCTGCCCCAGCGGGGATACGCGGGTATCCAGGCGGGCTACAATGGGACAAAGAACGAGCCCGGCGATGAATTGGAATATGCCATGCCCGTCGCCGTCGAGTTGGCCCATGCCCGCGACTGTGTCTTTGAGCAGTGCCGGTTCCTGCGTATCGGGGCCTCGGCCGTGGGATTGGGCGTGGCGACATTTCGTAATCGGCTGGTTGGCTGCGAGATCGGCGATGTGGGGGGTAACGGCGTGCACATCGGTTTGCCCGATGGTCCCATTCGGACGCTGGATCAGGACTGGAGCAATCCGGCGGAGGTGCCGACCGGCAATGAGGTGAGCAACTGTTATGTCCACCACTGTGCCCAGGAGAACTTCGGCTGCGTCGGCGTCTACGCCGCCTTCACCGAGGACACGCGGATTATTCACAACCACGTCGCTCACATGCCGTACACGGGCGTCAGCGTGGGCTTCCGCTGGGATCCGTCACCATCGAGCCAGAAGAACTGTCTCGTCGAGTACAACCATATTCACGATTGCATGATTCGACTGGCCGACGGCGGGGGCATCTACACGCTGGGTTATCAGCCGGGGACGATTCTGCGGGGCAATCATATCCATGACATTCACCGGTCCGAATACGCCCATGGCGGTGCGCCCAACAACGGCATCTTCTTCGATGAAGGGAGCCTGGGATTCCTGGTCGAGGGCAATGTCATCCATGGCACGAGCGGCGAGGCGATCCGTTTCAACCAGAACCGTCCGGAAGGCCACGTGTGGCGGGGCAACAGCTTCGACTCGGCACCAGGGGCCGCGGGGTTTCCGAAGGACAGCGCCGCCCACGCGGGCATTGAGCCGCTATACGAATCCTTCTTCCAGTCCGCCGACAATTCACGGTGATGTCTGTTTGGGGCGCCGTGAGCCCCAAAAGAAGACGTGCGCGAGAGATTTGCGCACGCCGGGTGCTTGTATTTCGAGCGATGACCTGCTGCGTTGCGTCAGCGGGCTTATCTTACGGAGTCGCTGATGGTTTGTTCGGTTGGGGTCGGCTTATCGGCCGCTACGCCCAGGGCATGGCCGGCCTCGCGGACCCACTGGCGGCGGCGGGTCTGTTCGTATGTCGCCGCGGAGAACGGGGCCAGGATCGCCCGGTTCAGTTGCTCATCGGTCATGGCGGAGGCGTTCGCGTTACAGAACGGCTGGGCCGTCGGAGTGTCCGCGAAGCGGCAGCCTGAGCGGCCTGCCGTGTTTGCCTGCTCGGAGCAGCCCGCGGCCGCGAGCAGCAACATCGCGGCGACGACCGCGAACCAGAGAAAGCGCTGTTGCAGAATGCCCCCACAATCACAGCACCGGCTGCCCCTTCGGTGGTCGGGGGATGCCGGTTGCCGGCCTGTCGCCACACTCAGCGACCCTCGGCGAGTCGATTCATCATGCGTAGTCGTATTCATAGGGTGTACCTTTGCAGTAGTCTTAGTATCGGGAGATTGCCCGGCCCTTCCATGAGCCGAAATTGCGGAGGGTCCTTCCTTCCTGCCCGTCATTCAAAGTATACGAAACGATTCTCACGACCCCCAAACCGGCTCAGGACAATTTCCACGACCGACGAGTTCTCACGGAGGACCGCATCCGTCAATCACCAGGCGCCTATTCTCGGACCCTGGAGGGTCCTGGGCCAGGAATCATAGGGCGGGAAATCATATCTCTGTAGTTCCTATAATGGCGCGCATGGTGAACAGACCGCGGCGACCTCTGGTAAACGGCCTTGATATGCCGATGGGATGTGCTATACTTTTAACGCCGTGTCGCCGTTGGCATTAAGAAAACGCTACGGGGCCCAGGATACCGGGCTATTCCGGGAATTAGGAGCATTGCTCATGAACCTGAGATACTTGCTTGTCGCCGTCGCCATACTGGGCGGCGTAGTGTCCGCGAATACCGGGGAGACCGTGAAGGCTCCGGCCGTGCTTGGAGGCCCCGCTCCGCGGTTAACAAGCCTGCGCGTGGTCAAGGGCAACCCCGTCCAATTCAAGCCCGGCAACGTGTATGTTATCGACTTCTGGGCGACGTGGTGCACTCCGTGCCAGAGCACGATCCCTCATCTGACCAACTTGCAGTTGAAGTACAAGGACCACAATGTCACTTTCGTGGGCATCTCCGATGAGACGCCGGACAAGGTGTTGCCCTTTGTCGAGAAGATGGGCCCGAGCATGAACTACACCGTGGCGACCGATCCACAGGGCGCCGTCAGCGACAGTTACTTGAAGCCCTTTCTCGTGGCAGCGCTACCGCATACGTTCATCGTCGACCAGAAGGGCCGGATCGCCTGGCGCGGGCATCCGATGGGCGGCCTCGACCCGATGATCGCGGCCATCGTGGAGGGACGGTTTGACATAAGCGAGCACCTGATGCGGCAAGCCACGGAACAGGAACAGATGGCCAAGGCCGGCATCCATTATCGGAACTATTTCGAGATGCTGCGGAGGAAGGGGGCCCAGGCCGCCCGACCGGAAGGGCTCAAACTGCTGTATTCGGCCCCGGCCAAGCTGCTCAACACGTTTGCCTGGGAAGTCATTACGGAGATCGCCCCCGACCAACGGGACCTGTCGCTGGCCGTTCGCGCGGCGGCGAAAGCGAATCTTCTGACGGGTTCTCAGAACAGCGCGTACCTGGACACGTATGCCCTGGCGCTATTTCGGGCCGGACGTATCGACCAGGCCATCCGCTATGAGACCCGGGCCATGCAAACCGTCACGGACAACCCCGCTCGCCGCGCCCAGCTCAGCCAGATGCTGGAGGCCTACACGAAGATCCGCGACGAGAGCAAGGTCGTGAGCATCGTCGGGCAGCCGGCCCCAGCCTGGGGCGTGAAGGTCTGGGACAACCTGCCGCAGAACAAACAGGCCCTTGAGCCGGCGGACTTCAGCGGCAAGGTCGTGGTTCTGTTCTTCTTCCAGGCCACGTGCCCGGCCAGCAGGAGCCACGGCCTGCCGACCCTGCGGAGGCTCGCGGAGAAGTACGTGGACCGCAACAAGGTGTCGTTCGTGGCGGTGCAAACGGTCTTCAGTAACGCCTCGGACAACACCCAACAGGCGGGCCTGGACCTCATCGGCTCGACGGGTCTTAAGATTCCGTGCGGGCGCACGGAGGGCTCGCCGGTCCCGGCCATCATGGAACGATACCACGCCCAGGGCACGCCGACGACCGTCATCATCGGCCCGGACGGGGTCGTGCACTGCTGCGGCCTGCTCACTGAACCGGAACAGGCGCAGCTTATTATCGACGAATTGCTGTCGCCGGCGTCTTCGCCGGCGGGCCAATAACGGGCGGTATCCGGGCTACTTTCCCTTGACCAGCCAGATGTTTCGGAACTGAATCGGGTGGCCATGGTCCTGTAGCTCGATGGGCCCGGCGGCCTTGACGTCGGCGCTGGGGTTGGCGGTCGGGTGAGGGATTTCCACGTCGTCGTGAATCAGCACACCGTTGAGATGCGCCGTGATCCGGGCGTTGGCCTTGACGGAGCCGTCGTCGTTGGGGCGGGCGGCGACCTCCATTGCCACCTGGTTGTCCGCATGGAATGTCCCTTTGTAGACGCCGATGCAGGGGTTCGCGGACACCGGCGTCGCCGTCAGCGCCACAACGACCAGAAGGTGCTGAATTGCCTTTGTCTTCATGTTTACCCGGGCGCATAGAATAAGGGACCGCCCACCAGGCCGGTCCCTTCGTGGATCCAAACAAGTGCCGAAAGCCAACGGTTATTGGCGGCGACGCAGCAGACCGAGGCCGCCCAGACCCAACAGCGCCAGCGTTGCCGGTTCGGGGACGACCTGAATGTTGTCAACGTAGTACTTTGTCACTGAGGCGCCGTCGAGGTTGGAGATCAGGGCGATTTCAAACCACTGGATGTTCTGGTCGATGCCAGCGATCATCGCGCGGAGGGCATCGGGAATCGCCCACGAGTAGGTGTGCGCCTGCCCGTCGAGGGCCACCGAGAGCTGGCCGAGGTCCTGCCAGCCGATATTGTTGTGAGGGGCGTTTCCGTTGTCGTCATGGTTCTGGCCGTTGATAACCATTCCGACGTTCATCCATGGCGAGGTGATGTCGGCCGGAAATACGGTCAGGTCCACGCTGATCGCCGCCCCCGTGGCCGAGAGGATGCCGGCGAGAGGCTTGGCGTCGTACAAAGCTGACATATGCCAGCCGCCGCTGTCGTCGATCTGAAGGGCTTGCGAGCCCAGTGTGGCCCCGATCGGGCTGTTGGACAGGACGGCGGTCTGGCTGCTCCACCATCCATCCAGGCCGCTTTCAAAGTTTCCGATGACCACAGCGGAACTTGAGGACACGAGACTCAGCGTGAGAACGAGAGACGCCAAAAGGGATGCAGTACGACGCATGACACACTCCTCCAATCAAAAAACCACAAGAAGCATTACCCAACTCCGATACTGCGCACAAACACAACGCGTGCACACCATGGCCCGACCGTAACCGAGCCACCACTACCTGAGTAGTTTACTCCGTAGGACCGGCGGCTGTCAAGGGCAAAAGGCCAAAATCGCAGGGCAAACGCATCGAAATCCACCAATCGCCGTTTTGGCGTCAAAAACGAGGGTCGCCTGAGTTCCCGCACGACCATAGGTATCAGCCGAGCGGCGTAATCTGGCGGGGTTCCAGAACGTGCGGGCACCGGAGTTGAAGCATCTGGAGAAGATTCTGTTCGTTAAGCGACACCCCTACCACTGCGCTTCGATGTAGGGGCCGACGGGGCCGTCGGGCGTGGCCCTGGGGCGCGACTTGAGGATGGCCTCGGCGATGGCGATATCATGCTTGTGCGTGATCTTGATATTGGACGAGTCGCTCTCGACAATGCTGACCTTGTGACCGAGGGCCTCCACCAGCTGGGCGTCGTCGCTGATCGTGCCGCGGTCCAGCTTGTCGAGCGCTGCATGGGCCTTTCGAAGCAACTCCAGGTCGAATACCTGCGGGGTCTGCGCCTCGTACAGGTCGCGGCGGTCCACCGTCTCGGTAATCACCCCTTTGGACACCCGCTTGATCGTGGCCGTAACGCGGCTGGCGCAGATCGCGGCCCCGGACTTGGCCGCGGCCGTGATGACGTCGCTTATGGTCCTGGCCGTCACACAACACCGGCACGCATCGTGCACGGCCACCAGCGAGATGTCGTCGCGGACCCGCTCCAGGCCCTTGCCCACGGTCTCAAACCGCTCGGCGCCGCCGATGAACACCTGGACGGCGAAGAACTTGAGGTTGGCGCCCCACTTGACGGACACAATCTCCTGCTCGTCGGCGGGGATGCCCAGCAGCACCTGCTTGATCTGGGGCCGGTCGCAGAACATCTCCACACTCCGCAGGAACACCGCCCTGCCGTCGACGTCCATGAATTGCTTTTTTCGCTTTCCGCCGAACCGGCTGCCCGGCCCCGCCGCACAGATAATCGCCGCCACGCTATCGGCCACCTGAGGCTCCTTCTACTGTCATTGCGACTTCGGCGCGCCGCTCCCATTCGCGGACGCCTTGTCCGGCATCATAAGCCGTCGGCCCTGGGATTGACAAGACCGTCTCAGTACTCGATACCGCGACGGGGCCCCGGCCCGGCCTCAAAGGGATGCTTGACAGGCCGCATTTCCGTTACCAAATCCGCCAGGTCAATCAATGCCTGGGTTGCCCCCCGGCCGGTCAGGACCAGTTCAACCGTCGGGGCCCTGCGTTCGATCAGCCGGCGGATATCCTGTATATCCACCAGACCAGCCGCCTGACAGAAGACGATTTCATCCAGGATCACCACATCGTAGAAGGCGCTCTGGGCCGTCTCGCCCAGCCGCTCAAGGGCCTGCGTAATGGCCTGCCTGGCTCGGCCGCGGTGCTCGGGGTCATCAAGCGAGCGGGCCATATCCCAATCGATGTCCAGCGTCTCGACCCGTATTCGTATCGTGGACCGCTCAATGGCGAAACGCTCCCCGATCTCGAGCGTCGAGGGCTTTAGAAACTGGTAAATGAGCACCTTATGGCCCCAGCCAGCGGCCCGCAGGGCCAACCCGAACGCCGCCGTCGTCTTGCCTTTGCCGTCGCCTGTGTAGATCTCAACGAGTCCCTTTTTGAGCATAGGGCCTATTATGAGACGGTTGCCCAAAGTCTCAAGCCAAAAAGGACGATGATATAACCCTGGGTCTTTGTCTTTGACTTATAACAGCTTGCCCGTTAGGTTTGTCCGGCTATGAAACGCCTCATTGCAACGTGTTTTGGTCTGGGCTGGATGCCGCTGGCCCCGGGAAGTTGGGGTTCGCTGCCGCCGGTGGGAATCTTCATCGTGCTATGCCTGCTGCCCATACCGCTTTGGGCGATGGGCGCCGTCATGGCCGGATTCGTCGTTCTGGCGAGTATCCTCTGCGTCAAGCTCGCCCCTGTTTCCATCGCCGCCACCGGCCGGGAGGACCCCGGCGAGGTCGTCCTCGATGAGGTCGCCGGGCAGTTCCTGACATACCTCGTCTGCGTCGCCTTCGCCATGGATCGGTTCAGTCTCTATCAGACCCTCGTAACCGCGGGCGTCGGCTTCTTCCTCTTTCGCCTCAACGACACCCTCAAGCCCTGGCCGGCGTGCCGATTCGAGAAACTACCCGCCGGATGGGGCATCCTCTGCGACGATCTGGCCGCGGGCGTCTACGCCGCGATCGAGCTGGCGATTGTCCTCAAACTCTGGATCGTAGCATAGTAGGCGCGACCTCATGGCCAGGGATTACAGCGCAAGCCTCTGCAACAGACTCGCCGAACAATTCGCGGCCCTCGGCCTGCACCGCCCCATGCGCGTCGGTCACTACGACGGCGGAACCGAACTGGAGTACGAGGTCCGCGGCTTGGCCGAACAGTCGCAGAGCCGCGTCCGCCTGAAGGTCGAGCGGTTCGTCGGCGGCGGATTCGCCGGGCAGGTCTATCAGGTCCGCCTGCTGAACATCGAATCTCAGACCGAATCCGTCCAGGGTCTCCACGTCGGCGGCCTTTACGCCATGAAGATCCTGATCCCGCCATCGGCCTTCTCAAGGCTCTTTCGAGACGCCCTCTATGCGGTCGGCTTTCAGGGCCCTTTTCAGCTCCAGGTCAATCCCGCGGCCGCCCGCGCCGGGGCCCTCTGGCAGAGGTTCATCCAGAGAGCCGCCGCGATTCGCTTCGGCGACGACAAGACCGTCGTCGCCATCCACGGCACCTTCATCGACCGGACCCTCGGCAGTTGCGGCGAACTGAGCGAATGGGTCGATGGCCG
>DSDB01000577.1 GCA_011057845.1 Phycisphaerales bacterium
CGGATCGCCCGGGAACTGGGCGTCGCCCGGCGGGACGTCGGCTATGCCGGCCTCAAGGATGCCCGTGCCGTCACCCGCCAGTGGATGTCTATCGAGCACGTGGACCCTGCCCGATTTGCCGCGGTCAACATCCCCCGGATCCGAATCCTGGCGACGGCCAGGCACACGAACAAGCTCAAGCCCGGCCATCTGGCGGGCAACCGGTTTATCATCCGTTTACGGAACCTGGATCGTCCGCCCGCCGAGGCGGCGGCCCTGGCGGAGCGCATCATGGACGTTCTGGTCCGCCGCGGGGTTCCCAACTACTTCGGCCAGCAGCGTTTCGGCAATCGTAACGACACGCACCTGCTCGGCCGGGCCATCTGCTCCGAGGATGTCGACGAGTTTTTTGACATTTTCCTGGGACGTCCTTCGCCGGAAGAATCCGCCCGTGTTGAGGCCGCCCGCACGCTGTACGAAGCCGGCGATTACGAGAAAGCTCTGGGCGCCTGGCCGGCCAATTGCGCCGACCAGCGCCGTGCGCTGCGCGCCCTGATCAAAGCCAACGGTAATCGAGCCAGGGCATTCAAATCCGTTGATAAGCACCTTCGCGGATTCTTCGTCTCCGCCTTCCAGTCCAGTCTCTTCAACCAATGCCTGGCCGTGCGCATGCCCCGTATCGACACGCTACTCAACGGCGACATGGCGTGCAAGCACATCAACGGCGCCTGTTTCACGGTCATCGACGCCGCCGTGGAGCAGCCCCGCTGCGACGCCTTTGAGATCAGCCCGACAGGACCGCTCCTGGGACACCGCATGTATAGGCTCACCGGTCCGGCCGGCGACATTGAGAACCCGATTCTGGAGGCGGCCGGTCTGACCGACAATCACCTGACCACCATGCAGCGTTTTGGGGGGCGGGGCGGGCGACGGACGCTTCGGTTCCAGCCGAGGAACGCCGCCCTCGCCACGCCGGTCGACGCCCGCGGACCCTGTTTGGAGCTTCAATTCGAACTGGACGCCGGCTGTTACGCCACCGGTGTCGTCCGTGAGATTACCAAGTCGAACTGATCCGGTCGGCTGAAAGAGAAACAGCCCCACGACAGGATGCCGCGGGGCTGGGAGAGAACTTGTTCGCCTCAAGACCAAGGCGTCACGAGGCCGGGTTTATTACTTTTGCTTTTTAGGCTTGGATTCCTTTTTCACCTTCCCCTTCTTGGCCTTTGTCTCCTTGGCCTTCTTCTCCTTCTTAACCTTCGGCTGGCCGGAACCGCCACCCATGAACATGGTCAGCCCGATAACCGCCAGCAGCAGCGAGACGCCGCCAGCGACGTACATCATATAATTCTGGGTCAGCTCCACGGCCCTGCCACCCGTGCCCCGTACCCCCAGACCCGCGGCCAGGGCTGCATACACAATGAACGGCAGCGTCAGGATCATGAGAATGCTGCTGACCTTGTTGGCCTTGTCGTCGTAGACGATCTGAGCGGCTGGCATGGCCATCATGGCTGGGAGCGCGGCCGCGGCCTGCGGTGCGGCGTAATCCTCATCGGCCATGATCTGATCGGCTTCCGCCTCCATCTCCTCGGCGGTCGACTCGGCCGTCGCCGCGGGCATCGCTGGGGCCGCCTCATCCTCGGCGGTGTAAATCTCATCCAGAATACCGCCCAGCGACGTATCGTCGGCCTGCAACGAAAGGTCGAGCAAACCCGAACCGCTGCCGAAGGTGTCAAGGTTGACATCCTCTTCGATTTCCTCAAGGGATGCCTCCGGAGAGGTCCGCCCGGGCGCCGCGGTCTCGCCCAGGGTATCGTCGGTCAATTCATAGTCGGCGTCGCTTTCACCGAGCACCTTGACGCCGGCGCCTGAAATAGCCGTATCGGCGTTGGTCAGATCGGCGTCGAGACTGATGCCCGTCTCGGGCGCCAACAGGATATCTTCGGCGGTGTCGTCAGTGGCCGGCAACTCGCCCGTCTCGATGGGCCCGGCCACGGAATCGTCATTGTAAGCGTCCATGGGGCTGGCGGACTCCTCCAAACCCAGGGAGTCCTCCGCGGCCGCCCCAACCTCCGGCCCGATATCCAGTAGGTCGTCCAGGTCGGCCCCTTCGACGGCGGCGGCTTCCTCATCTTCCTCGGTCAGCTCCGGTGTCTCGGCCTCCAGGGCCGTCTGATCGTCAAGCTCGCTGCTCTCGGCGTCCTCGGCCGCCGGCTCAAACTCCATCAGCTCCTCCAGGCCCTCATCCGCGGCGCCGACCGCCTCGCCGAAAGCCTCGGCGGGCAGTTCTTCGCCCGCTTCGAGCTCCATCAGCTCTTCCGGTTCGACCGCCTCCTGCTCCTGATCGCTCGGTTCGAGGTCTATCAATTCGTCAAACTCACCGGTGCCTGCTTCAACCGGCTCGTCGGCGCCGGCTTCTTCCGGGGTCGGATTGAACGACATCAGCTCATCCATCTCCGACGACGGCTCGGCCTCAGATGCAGGCTCCAGGTCGAGCGGCTCGTCGGCCGACTGTGGCTCGACCGCTTTGTTGTCGTCGTCGGCAGGGGCCTCTTCATCCAGCGTCAAATCCAACAGGTCCTCAAGTCCCGAAGGCGATTCGCCTGCGGCCTCCGGCTCAAGATCAAGCGAGTCGTACTCGAAGTCCAGCGGTTCATCGGCCATCTCAACAGGCTCAGGGCCCGATTCATCCGTTGCGCCAAGGCCCAGAAGCGCCTCGAGTTCGCTGACCGAAGCGTCTTCCTGGCTCGATTCGAGGTCCAGCGGCTCATCTTCGAGGTCGATCGCCTCAAGAGCCAGGGCTTCCTCGGATTCGGTGGGTGTTTCCGCCGCAAGGGGCTTGATTTCCCCCTTGAGGGCGTTGATCTCGCTGATCTTGAACAGCAGCGAGGCTCCATCCTGAAAGGTCCGGACCTTCCCGTCGGCAGCCAGCCGTTTGACGTGATCCTCGGTCGTGCCGAGCGCCTCGGCGGCCTGGGCTAACGTGTAGAACATACCAGCCATACTAATCTCCTACAAGCCGTCAAACCCGCTTGTTCGGTTGGGCTCCTGGATGCGACGGTTGCATAGATGCACCCTGTCCGTATGTCGGCAAGAAATCGAGTCTCGCCTAAGGGTATTGTACCCCGTCGCCGCCCGGGATGCAAACGTTTTTTTGCGAACAAGGGTGGTTTGGACGCCTTGGACAGGGGGTGGGTTGGCCGGAACATACGGATTGTCGTTGCGGAGCAGTCCAAGCGACGGTAGAATCAGCGATTGTCGCTTTGTGTCGGCTTTGCGGGGTGTAGCTCAGCTTGGCTAGAGCGCCTGCTTTGGGAGCAGGAGGCCGCTGGTTCGAATCCAGTCACCCCGATTCCGGAAACCCCCTTGTCAATCGAGGACAATTGGGTTCTCTTGTTGCCTAACATGCTTCTGTTAAAGGAGTTATGATCCAAGACAACAGGGTGAGGATTCGTGTGCGGGCTGCCAATTGCGGGCGATCTGTCTCTTTGCAGGCCGGTTGTCTGTACACCATTCTGTACACCGCATCGGACACCATCAGTGCCGGTCGCCAAAGTTTCTGATGTCTGTGCCCTTGCATGGGGTATGGGCAAGGCTTCGATGGCGAGACTCTCATCTCCGTGTACTACATGACTGTACACCGACATTGTCAAATCAACCTGAGAGTGCCTGGCCAGCCTCTTGAGGATATGAGGTTGGACATTCGTCCATATCGCCGACGAACTGCAGACCCGAATAAAGGGCGGCCTTATCCCGTCGTGAGCGGTTCGGTTGCGATATACCTGCCTGTAATCTGCCCGTGCGTCTCAGTCCGGATTCTGAGAATGCGTTCTTGCACAATGGTGGGATGAGCGTCCGGGTCCGAAGCATCTGATACGTGTGTTTCCCGTCCGTTGACCGTTAGAGGCTCGTATACGTTCGTATACGTAAGCACTGTTCCGACCGTGGTTACTGCCTCTGCGTCTTGACTGCGGGGTGTCCGGAGCCGGCAACTCCCCCCGCGGGTCCGCCCGCGTGGGCGGATATCTGTGGAAACCACCTCTGCGTTCGCAGACAAACCTTGACCAGCATCAGCATCACCGGAACTTCGATGAGGACGCCGACGACGGTGGCCAGGGCCGCTCCGCTGGACAGACCGTAGAGCATGGTCGCCGTGGCGATGGCGACCTCGAAGTGGTTGGACGCGCCGATCATGGCCGACGGGGCGGCGTCCTCATAGCTGAACTTCAGGAGTTTCGCCAACACATACGTAATACCGAAGATCAGCCATGTCTGGATGAACAACGGGATCGCGATCCAGAGGATCGTCAGCGGGTTGCCGATAATGGTTTCGCCCTTGAAGCTGAACAGCAGAACCAACGTCGCCAGAAGGGCGATAATCGACACGGGCGTCAGCACGTGCAGGAACCTGGACTCAAACCACGCCAGTCCCTTGGACCGGATGATCCACTTGCGAGAGAAATAGCCCGCCACCAGGGGCAGGGCGACGTAGATAGCGATGGACAGTAACAGCGCCTGCCACGGTACGGGCATCTTGTTGACGCCCAGCAGCCAGCCGCCCAACAAGCCGTACAGCACCAGCATCGTCAGTGAATTGATCGCAACCATGACCAATGTGTGGCCCTGATTGCCCTTGGCCAGGTAGCCCCACATCAGAACCATGGCCGTGCAGGGCGCAATGCCCAGCAGAATGGCTCCGGAGATGTACGAGCGGAACAACTCGACCTCCGTGCCGTCTTTGACGATCTCCGTGCCGGGGATCATGCCGCGAAAGACATAGCCCAGAAAAAATGTCGCGATGGCGAACATCGTGAAGGGCTTGATCCCCCAGTTGACGATCAGCGTCAGCAGCACGGGCTTGGGGCTCTTGCCGGCCCGGACCACCTCGGCAAAGTCAATCTTCACCATGATCGGGTACATCATGAAGAACAGACAGATAGCGATGGGGATTGACACGACCGGCGCGCCATTGACATAAATCGCCACGGCGTCCAGCGACTGGGCCACGCCGGGCGCCACCTTGCCCAGGACGATGCCCCCGATGATGCATAGCGCCACCCAGATCGTCAGATACTTCTCAAAGACGTTCAGTCGCTTGCCTTGGTCTTTTGGTGAAGCCACACCTGCCATACGTGTGTATCCTTTCGTTCGATCATGTCTACAACCGCTTCCATTCTCGGTTCTCGTGCATCAGCCGCTTGCCGCCACAGTTTCGGTTGACCCAACTGCCGCAAGACCGCGGGCCGCCAACGCACTTCGGGCCTTCCCAGCGCCCCGCTTCGACCATAGCAATAGCGTCGAACTGAAGACGACTGTGATGCAACCGGCTTCCTGAAAAATCACCGCGATGATCGGCGTCATCACGCCGAAGACACCCAACGTGAGCCCAATGACGTTGTAGATCATGGAGAAGACGATATTCAGCTTGATGCGGCGCAGGACCTTTGCCGACATCCACATGAAATCGGCCACGCCTGAGATATCATCCTTCATCAAGGTGATATCGGCGGTCTCGATGGCCACGTCCGTTCCGCCGGAGCCCATAGCGATCCCCACATCCGCCAACGCCAGAGCCGGCGCATCGTTAATGCCGTCGCCGATCATTCCAACGACATGACCCTCGGCCTGCAGGGCCCTGACCGATTCCTGCTTGTGTTCGGGAAGCAACTCGGCCTGAAAACCGTCTACTCCGATGGCCCGGGCGACCGCTTCCGCGACCCGAGGATGATCGCCGGTCAACATGGTAATCCTCTGGACCCCCATCGTCTTGAGTAGGCGGAGGGTTTCCGGAATCTCGGGCCGGATCTCATCGGCAATCGCCAGCATACCCACTACTTCGTTGTTGTGGGCGACGAGGACGCCGGTGCGTCCCTGCTCCGATTGTCGGGCCATCTCATGGTCTACCGGCGCGAGGATGGGTACACCGGCTTCCTGAAGGAACGCCTGCTTGCCCACGCGGAGGTTTGCGGCATTCCATCGGGCCTCCACCCCCATGCCCGTCGCACTGACAAACTGGTCCGGGTCGGGTATTTCAAGGCGTCTGGCTCGGCCGGCCGCCAGAATAGAACGCGCCAAGGGGTGCTCGGAATACTTCTCCGCGATGCACGCCATCCGCAGGACCTCGTCCGGGCCTTTCCCGTTGAAGGAAATGATGGCTTCCACCCTGGGCCTTCCAAAGGTAAAGGTCCCGGTCTTGTCCACAAGAAGATGGGTTATCTTATGGCCCAGTTCTAAAAAAATACCACCCTTGATCAGGACACCGCGGCGGGCCATATTGGATACACCGGCGGTCACGGCGGTAGGTGTGGCGATGGCGAATGCACAGGGGCACGCCACCAGCAGAACAGAGACCGCCACCTTGACATCGCGCGAGAGAGCCAAAGCGATGATCGCGAGCAGCACCACCGTCGGCAGAAACCACATCGTGAACCGATCCGCCATATTCTGAATGGGCGCCCGCGTTCCCTGGGCTTCCTGCACCAGATGCACGATCTTCGCCAGTGTGGTGTTCTCGCCCACCTTGGCCGTTCGAATTTCCAACCTGCCGGACTCGTTAAGGGTTCCGCTGAAAACACTGCTTCCCGGGAACTTCTCCACCGGCACGGACTCGCCTGTAATCGGAGCCTGATTGACGCTGCCGGCCCCGGCGGTCACAACGCCGTCAACGGGAATCCTCGCACCGGGCTTGACCACAACGATGTCACCCACTTGAAGCTCGGCAACCGGGACGATGACCTCCTGCCCCTGCCGACGAACCGTCGCCGTTGCCGGGGCGAAATCCAGAAGGTCACGGATGCTCCTGCGAGTCTTGTCCAGGGTGTAGGACTCCAGTGCTCCGGCGGCGGCCATTATGAAAACGATAACGGCGGCGGGCCTGAACTCGCCTATCGCCATTGTGGCCAGCAGTGCCACCACGACAAACACATTGACCGTGATCTTTCGCTGGAAAGCGTCCTTGAACCCGGCGATGAAGCGTTGAAAGCCGCCGAAGATGATGGCCACAACGGCGAGTGCCGCATTGAGAGAATACGGTCCGATTTCCCAGTGCGAGAGAACCCAACTCGCCAAGGTCAGGACCGCTACCGCAACAGGAACGATGGCCAGGACAGCGAGGTCTTTGTAGTCTGAGCCATCGGATCCGCTACGCATGGCGTCCCCCTGCACTACCATCAGCCATCTCGTCTTTGGCCTTCTCATCGCCGTCGGTTGGATCGGCGGGGCCGCAGCAGTTTCCGCCCGAACCGCAGCAACCTCCGGTCTTGGTCATGGACTCCCAGATCATGGCCAGAAAGCCCTTTTTTCCCTTCTCGTTACTTGCCTTGACTTCCATCGTCGTATTGCCTTTCGATTACAGTTCCATACCGTCAAAATGACGCCAATAAGTACAAACCTGCGCAGACCAGCAGCACCCCGGCAACGGTTCGGATCGCCGAATCGGCCTTCTGCATCTTGAGCGATGCCTTCCCAAACGATACGCCCAAGAGAATGGCTGCCAGCGGCAGGCTGAATCCGACCCCAAAAGCGGCCATGAGGATCATGCCCCACAGGATTCGCCCCATCAGGATGCTGGCGCCGATGACGATGTAGATGCCCGGATTGCAGGGCAACGAAACGGCCGCCACACCACCGCCAAGAAACAGGCCTCCCAATGCCGCACCCATCTTTCCACGGGCGGCGGAGCGATCCTCTTTCGCAGCGCGTTTCGGCAGGCTCAAGGGCAGCAGCTTCAATGTTGCCAACCCAAAGAACACCGCCACGACTCCGGCGAACAGTTTCCAGTACCGTCCAAGAAACGCCTGCGCCGCCTGGCCGATCAGCCCGGCCACAAACCCAAGGATAATCAACGCCAGCGTGGTGCCGGCAAGGAACCGGGCCGCCGAGACCAACGCCGCGCGGCGATTGGCGTCCTGCCTCGTGCCCGAGTAGGCCACGAGCACACCCATCGCCGGCAAGGTGCAGCAGGCACTGGCGACGGCGCTGACCAGTCCCAGCAGAAAAGCCAACGGCAACCCTGCCGGCCCCGTGCCGGCCGTTTGCAGCGCATCGGTGATGGTCTTAACCATGTCGGTCAATTGCACGCTCCCGGGGCGCAGCCGGACGGGCCACAGTCGCCGGCGTTTGATGCAGCGACGAATCCCTGGATGAGTTTCGCCTCCGTGATGTCGCCGGAGACGGGTATCATCCCTCGTCCTTTGACCGCGGCCAGAACACCCGGCACGGGCATCTGTGCCGCAAGCATGTCGTGATCACGAGTCCCTGCCTTCAGCGTGAACGAGTCGATCTTGAATCCCTGAGACCCAATCCTCTTGGCGGCACTTTCTATGGCCGTCGCGGGCGGATTGCCGGATGCCCCGTCCTTGCCGGGCACATATACAAAGACGGCATCGGTTGCCGTAGCCAGGGTATTCAGATCCGAAAGCGATCCGATCTCCCTGCCAACAAACGAAACCGGTATCCTGGCGGTTTCGACCGTCGGCGTGGGCGAAACGCTCTCGCCCGGCGGCGTCTGTGCCACTATGGGCGAAACAAAGACGGCCGCGTCCGGCGGGTCTTGCGCCTCATGGGTCTTGATCACGGCCCGCGCCACCAGTGCCACGGCGACAAGCAGCACGATCGTCCCCAGAATCACGCGCTTTCGCCTTAACGGTCCGCCGGCGTGGCAATCGCATCCCGGAGCACAGCTCGAGGCCTGTTGCTTCAGCACTTCCATGTTGTCAGTCTCTTTTCGGTCTTGATTCGATGAACTCATGGTCATTTCTCCTGAATCCTGGGCCTCACGAACAACAACTCTTTCCATCCGGCGATGTCCGGCCGGTACAACAAACTGGCTTATCCTGCGTCGACGAATCCAACACACTCTTGGTAAAAGCCGTCATGGCAGACATAGATCCTTTCTCAACCTGATGGCCGACAGCGATGGCCTCCCGAACCTCTTGCTCGTCTATCCCTATCTGCCTGGCCTTGTCCACGTGATAGGTCAGACAGGGCTGGCAATGTGCCGTAACAGACGCCCCGATGGCGATCAGTTCCTTGATATGTGCCGTTAACGTCAGGGTCGGCTTGGCTGCTGTGATATTGAGACTCGTCACGTAGTCTCCCGCTTTCGCTCCTTCGGGCAGGTGTTCGACGACTCTGCGGTACAGTGGATCGTTCCAATCTACCATGGCGTCCACATATCCCGGCTTGGGTGTCAGTTGTATCTCGATCAGTCCCGACGCCTCAGCCATCGCACGTGTCTCATCCACCAGCACCGCCCCGGCGATGCAGCCGATGAGAGACTCGACCATATCCCGGATCTCCATCGGCAAAGGCTTGAGCAGGGCCAGATCGGAGATGGCGACCCGTCCACCGGGCTTCAGCACGCGTCCAATCTCCCGCCAGACCTGTGGTTTGTCCGGTGAGAGGTTCAGGACGCAGTTGGAGATCACCACGTCCACGCTGGCGTCAGCCAATGGCAGATGCTCGATTTCGCCCAGACGGAATTCGACATTGTGCAGACCTGTGTGCTTGTGGTACACGGGAATACCTTGGCGTGCCTTGCTTACCATATCGGGCGTCATGTCCACGCCAATCACGCGTCCCATCGGACCAACCTTCGGGCCCGCGATGAAAGCGTCGAAACCTCCACCACTGCCCAAGTCCAGGACCACCTGTCCGGGTTTGAGCTCGGCAATGGCGGTCGGATTGCCGCAGGATAGACCCATGTTGGCCCCGTCGGGCAGTGTCTTGAGTTCGTCGGCCGTGTAGCCGATTGCCTGGGCAAGCCTATCGGGCGACGAGGAGCCACAGCAGGATGAAGGACCGGCGCAGCAGCCGGACCCACTCCTGGCTATCTCCGCGTATCCCCGCCGGACAGTGTCTCTGATGCTTTCGCTTGGGTCGCTGGTCATGCAGGTTCCTTATCAGTGTTCCTCAAGTGCCTGGGGCAGTTTCTCGACGAAGGCCCGGATTTCGTCCCGGACGCGGCGGTATATGTCGAGGGCCTGCTGCTCCGTCGAGGCTTGCCGGGCAAGCCGGGGCGGGTCGTCGAAGCCGACGTGGATGACTCTCGTGCGGCCGGGGAAGATGGGGCACGATTCGTGGGCGTTGTCGCAGACCGTCACGACATAATCGAATTGGACTTCAGATAAGTCCTTGAGATGCTTGGACTTATGGCCGGAAATATCGACGCCCGCCTCCGCCATCACCTTGACGGCATTGGGGTTTAGACCGTGGGTCTCGATGCCGGCTGAATACGACTCAAACACGTCGCCCTTGAGGTGGCGGGCCCAGCCTTCGGCCATCTGGCTGCGGCAGGAATTACCGGTGCACAGGAACAGGATGCGTGTTTTGTCCGGCATGGTTATGCCTCTTTGGGTTTGTTTGACTCGATGGGTGTTTCCGGCGTGCAGACGGGCACCGGGCCCTTCGTGGGGCCGCAGGAGGCGGATGCGAGCTTCTGGCGGTCGGCCTGGGGGATGGGCTGGTCGGCGAGGCAGTCGCGGAAGCACCCTTGCAGGCACTTTTCGAGTGTGTTCCGGGGTTCACAGAGACTGTAGAACATCCAGGTGCCCTCGCGTCGGACCTGGACAAGACCGGCCGACCGCATGATACCCAGATGCCTCGATATCCTGAACTCCGGGGCCTCCAGGGCCTCAGCGAGTTGGCAGACGCAGGTCTCGCCCTCGGCCGCCAGTAGGATCGCCAGCCGCAGCCGCGTCGGCTCCGCCAAGACCTTGAACAGTGCTGCTTCGTCTTCCATTCTGGGTTCCTTAGCTATCTGCATATCTGTACATACACGCAACAATAGCCGAAGACGTTCCCTAA
>DSDB01000265.1 GCA_011057845.1 Phycisphaerales bacterium
ACGATCTTCTCGGCGAGGTCCTTGATGGCAATCTCAAAACCGGCCCCGATATTGACCGGTTCCGGCCCATTGTAGCGCTCGGTGGCCAGCAGGATGCCCTCGGCGGCGTCCGCGGCGTAGATGAACTCCCGTGAGGCCTTGCCCGTGCCCCAGCACTCGATGTGGTCGGCCCCGCTGTCGCGGGCGTCCACGCACTTCTTGATCAGGGCCGGTATCACGTGGCTGCTGGCGGGGCTGAAGTTATCCCCGGGGCCGTAGAGGTTGACCGGCAGCAAAAAAATCGAATTGAACCCGTACTCCTGGCGGTACGCCTGCGACTGGACCAGCAGCATCTTCTTGGCCAGGCCGTAAGGGGCGTTGGTCTCTTCCGGGTAGCCGATCCAGAGGTCCTGCTCCTTGAACGGCACGGGCGTGAACTTCGGATAAGCGCAGATCGTCCCGATGGCCACGAACTTCTCGATACCCCGCAGGCGGGCCTGCTCAATCAACTGGACGCCCATCATGAGGTTCTTGTAGAAAAACTCTCCGGGGTGCTCGCGGTTGGCGCCGATGCCGCCGACCACGGCCGCCAGGTGGATCACGACATCCGGCTGCATATCGTCGTACATCCGCTCAATGTCCGCCGGCCGCACCAGGTCGTAGTCCTCGATCCTCGGGACCAGGATATGCCCGCAGCCGCGGTCCTGGAGCCCCTTGAGGATGTAGGCGCCGAGGAATCCGGCCCCGCCGGTGACCACGATGCGTTTGTTATGAAAATAGTCGCTCATATTGATGCTCCAATGCGTCGAGCCAGACGAAATCGTATCCGTATGGCGTCAACCTTCCGTTGTTATTCTGAGCGAAGCGAAGAATCTCTCGCCCAGGCCCTTGGCCCTCGCTGCTCTGCGGGTCAGGGCGACAACCTTGAGACAGTCTGTCAGACCTGATGGTCCTTGAGGATCCTGGCCTTCTGGGCGACTTTGAGGTCCGCATCGACCATCATCCGGGCCAAGTCCCGAAAGCCTACCCTGGGTTGCCAGCCGAGCGCCCGCCGGGCCTTGGCCGCATCGCCCAGCAGCAGGTCCACCTCGCTGGGGCGGAAGTACCGCGGGTCGATCTCCACGTGTTGCCTCCAGTCCAGGTCGAGGTATCCGAACACCTCGTCGAGGAACTCCCGCACCGAATGCGTCTCGCCCGTGGCGACCACATAATCGTCGGCCTTGTCCTGCTGGAGCATCAGCCACATCGCTTCGACGTAATCCCCGGCGAATCCCCAGTCTCGCTGGGCGTCCAGGTTGCCTAGGTAGAGCTTGTCCTGCAGGCCGAGCTTGATCCGGGTGGCCGCCCGGGTGATCTTGCGCGTCACGAAGGTCTCGCCCCGCCGCGGAGACTCGTGGTTAAACAGGATGCCGTTGCAGGCGAACATGCCGTAGGCCTCGCGGTAGTTGACGGTCTGCCAGAAACTGTAGACCTTGGCGCAGGCGTAGGGGCTGCGCGGGTAGAACGGCGTCTTCTCCGTCTGGGGCGTCTCGACGACCTTGCCGTACATCTCGCTGCTCGATGCCTGATAGAACCGCACGTCGCTGTGGGTGCTTCGCAGGGCCTCCAGCAGCCGCAACGTTCCCAGGGCATCGGCGTTGACGGTGTAGATGGGATTGTCGAAGCTGACGCGGACGTGGCTCTGGGCCCCCAGGTTGTATACCTCATCGGGGCGGATTTCCGCGATGATGGAGGCCAGATTGCTGCCGTCGGTCAGATCGCCGTAGACCAGCCGCAGCTTCGGCTGCTCGTGCGGGTCCTGATAGAGATGGTCGATCCGCTGCGTGATGAACGAGCTGCTTCGCCGCAACAGCCCCCAGACCTCGTAGCCCTTGCCGATGAGAAACTCCGCCAGGTACGAGCCATCCTGCCCGGTGATGCCCGTGATAAACGCCTTTTTCATGGTTGCCATGCTCGCACAAGATCTACGTGTGGTGGATTCATTGTCCAATTGCATACACCTGCGAACGGATCGCCTGTGCACCGTGCCCGCCCATAGGACGTGAGGCGGCACATTCGCACTCTACCGTATCGGCACACACGTCGGTGGAGCTTGATTCAACTCCGGCCCGACCCGGCCAATCTCGTCTTGAGGACGGTAAAGGCAAATCGGAGCCGCAATAATTCCCTTCGCCATCGTTTGGGGTCAACGGCAAACCGGTACAAGAACTCCGTGCCCGTTCGGCGGAAGCACGTCGGGGCCCATTTGGCCTTGCCACTGAGGACGTCGAACGTGCCGCCGACCCCCATGAGATACAAAGCGTCGACGCGTCGCGTGTTGGCGGCGATCCACTGTTCCTGCCGCGGCGAGCCCATCGCAACAAACACCAGGTCGGCCCCGCTGTCGTTGATTTGCTGAACCACCGCGTCATCGCTGTCAAAGTATCCGTCGCGCCGTCCCACAATCCGCAGCCCTGGAAACATCACCTCCGCCTTGCGGCACGCCTGCTCATTGGACTCGGACGAAGCGCCCAGCATGAAGACCGCCCAGCCGTTTTGTGCCGCGGCGCGGAGCAGATCGAGACACAGTTGGACCCCCGTGCATCGCCGGATGCGGCGTCCCAGGAGCAGCCTCGCGGCGTAGACGATCCCAATACCGTCACAGATGTGCATGTCGGCGGAGTTCAGCAGGTCCTTCAGCGCCGGCTGGTCAAATGTCAGACATATCTTTTCCGGGTTGATCGCCACACAAAACGTCTTCTTTCCGGCCTCGATTCGCTCGGCCACGTATTGCACCGCCCGATCGTAGCTGTCGAAGGGAGTGACGGGAACGCCGTATAAGCACAAGGGTTCGGGGCCGGTCATGTTTGCCTCCGTGGCGCCGTCCAGGGTCGAAACACTATGGCATGCCCCCGGCGGTCTTGACGGCGATAAGCGATTTGGTCAATAAGGCGACTCGTTCAGGGACAATCAGCGCCTCCGGGAACAGTTGAACCATGTCGCGCCTGGACAGGAGATACCAGTCCGGCTGCGTCCTTTTGATCCATACACGGTTCGCCGCGCGGATCACGGCCATTTGAGCGCGGCGCAGCATGTACCCGACGAAAGGCAGCCACGTATGCGTCTCGATCGGGAAGTATCTATACGGCGTCTGAACGAAATACCCGATCCCCACCCGTCGTATCTGATCGGCAAAGGCCTTCTGGTGCTCCAGGGCGAGCTTCTCGAAGACTCGGTCCGATCGGCACTCCCAGAGCCGGCTCTTGGATATCGTCACATGCTCCAGGACCGATGAGCAGAACACGATGTCAAAGAACCGGTCCGGGAAAGGCAGGGGACCGTCTTCGTGCAGATGCACCGGCGTGAAGCCGTAACGTTGATGACCGCCATGCACGGCTTCTTGTCGGACGTCCGCGATATAGACATTGGCGGGTTGAACGTCCAGTCCGCGCAGAACGCCCGCGATGTGGGAGCCGTCCGATGAACCGAGGTCGAGTATTTTCGTCTGAGGCCCAACGGCGAAATAACGCCGGAACGTCTGGGCGCGCCGAGCCCTGAATGTCTCTCGAACCGAGTCCACAAGGCGGGTTGTCCCGGGCTTGTCGAGTTCGTCTTTGCCGCCACATTTCATGCGCCTACCTTTGCTCTTCGTATAAATGTTCAAGCCGCCGTGGCCGATCGGCTCGGCACTCGTTCTTCCATAGTATACGACCTCGGCGGTTTCAAGGCAAACGCAGATCTCGTCCCTGGAGCCGGTTTATGCCAGACGGCCCCCATATTCGGTTCCCGTAGAGAGGACCTTGAACAAAGGCCCGACATCCGTTAGCGTGATGTATCGTCAAGCCGTCAGGCAATGTCCTACACCCTACCCAATACGCACGACGCAATACGACATACGATGCAGCTACTCGGTCTCCACTACGCGATCTGGCTCATCCTGGCCCTCTACTTCGCCGGTATGCTTGCCCTCGGCTGGCTCAGCCGGCGCGGCGCGCACACTCAGGAGGGCTACCTCATCGGCAATCGCGGCTTCGGCACGCTCTCCATGGTCATGCATGCCTTCGGGGCGGGCACCAACCCCGGCGACGCCGCGGGCGTTATCACCGCCACGGTCCGGTCGGGCGTTTCGGGTGTCTGGATTTCCTGGATGTGGCTGTTCGGCACGCCGTTCTATTGGCTCATCGCCCCGGTCATCCGCCGGATGCGATACCTTACGATGGCCGACTTCTACGAAAAACGGTTCGGGCGGGCCGCGTGCATCCTCTATATCGCCGTCGCCTCCACGGGCATGGTCGTGTTCCTCGGCGGCGTCATGCTGGCCACCACCCGCACCGTTCAGGGCATGATGGGCAAGCCCGGCGACGCATGGTTCTTCGGCATTCTGACCGTATCCACGGCCGTCTTCCTTGTCTACAGTTACTGGGGCGGCATCGTCGCGGCCGTGCGGACCGACATGGTCCAGGGGCTCATGATCATCGCCCTGTCCATTATTGCCATCCCCGCCGCCCTCAACACCCCGCAGGTCGGCGGGCTGGGGGGTATGCTGGATACCCTGGCCGCCCGCAAGGCCGAGAATCCCGCCATTCTCAACCTGTTCGACCCCAACGCCTTCGACATCTGGACGGTTCTGCTGCTTACCATCAGCGCGCCGCTGACCGCCCTGGCCTTTCCCCACCTGATCACCGTCTGCGGGGCCGGCAAGACCGAATGGCACGGCCGCGTCGGTTTTACCTGCGGCAATCTCCTCAAGCGCCTCTGCACTATCGGCTGGTCGCTGTTGGGCCTGGCATGGCTGGTCTGGCTGCTCAACTCCAACGCCCCTATCAATACTGAAACCGCGTTCGGCGACTCCATTCGCCAGTTCTTGTCGCCGGTTCTGCAGGGCATCATGCTCGCCTGTATCATGGCCGCCGCCATGTCCAGCGGCGACGCCGTCCAGGTGACCGTGGCGGGCCTGTTCTCCCAGAACCTCTATGCCGCCTTCATCCGCCCCAACGCCACGGACGCCCAGCGGCTGGCCGTGACCCGCTACGTCGGGGTCGCCATCGCCCTGATCGCCTTCGCCGCCGCGGTCGCCATGCGAAGCAGCATCGTCAAGGCCGTCCTCGATTACTTCAACATCCTCAGCCTCATCGGCATCTGCACCGCGATGGGCATCCTCTGGCGGCGAATGAATACCGGCGGGGTGTTTCTCGGCGCGGGCCTGGCCGTGGCCTCCTTCATCCTCACCCGCTACTGCTACGACTGCCCCCGCGTGTTCACCTTCGCGCTACCCATCCTCACAGGCCTGCTCGGCGGCATCACCGGCAGCCTGCTGACCCGTCCTGCGAAACCCGAAATCATCGACGACTTCTACAAACGCATCTACACCCCCATCGGCCGGGAAGACCGCCTCAGCCTGCCGCTGGACCAGGCCGTTCCGCCGCAGCGGCGACTGCTGACGGCAGGGGGCCTGTTCCTCGTCAAGCCCAGCGCCCAATCTATCTGGGGCTTGCTCATCACGCTCGGCGTCTGCCTGGCATGCGTGGCCGCCATGCTTATCCTTCTGAACCTCCGACTATGACCATCCCATTCCATCCATCTATCTACGAACATGCCGCGCGGGTCATTGACCGCAGCCCCTGGGACGTCTCGCGTGACGGCGATCTGCTGGCGGCCGCCCACATCCGGGCCTGGCAGCTCTACCAGCACCGGCCCATCGTCATCGGGATCGACATCTACAACCTCGAGGCCGAGGCCTACGGAGCCCCGGTCGAGCAGCCTTCCTCCAACGGCATTCCCGCCATCGTCCGCCATCCGTTCACCTGCGCCGCGGAGCTTGCGGAACTGCCGCCTTTCGACCCGTACAGCGCCGGACGGATCCCCATGGTCCTGGCGGCCGCCCGCCGGGTCGCCGCCCAATGCCCCGGGGCCGACGTCCGCATCCCGCTGGCCGGGCCGTTCTCCGTCGCGACCAATCTCATGGGCTTCGACAACATCCTGCTCGAATGCGCGACCGACCCCGAGGCCGTCGGGCGGGCCCTGCACGGGCTCGTTGGCGGCCAGCTTCGATTCTGCCGGGCGATCCTCGACGCGGGCCTGGGCATCGCGTTCTTCGAGTCCGCGGCCGCTCCGCCGCTGCTGTCACCGGCGCAGTTCCGGGCCATCGAACTGCCGGCGCTCAAGTCCCTGATGGACCAGGCGGCCGCCCTGACGGGCCACCCGCTGCCGTGCATCATCGGCGGCGACACGCTGCCCATTCTGGAGGCCATGCTGGCCACCGGCACGGGCTATGTGTGCTGCCCGGTCGCCACCGACCAGCCGGGCTTCATGCGGGCCATGGCTGCCCGGCCGGATGTGACCGTCCGCATCAACATGGACCCCAACCCCATCACCGCCAACGACTGGCCCGCCGTCAAGCAGGAGGCCGACCGAGTCCTGGCCCTGGCCGCCATGCACCCGAAAACCTGCATCGGCACCGGTTGCCTGCCTTACGAGGCCGATCCCGAGACCGTCCTGAAGACCCGCCACTACATCGCGGGAGCCGCATTCTGACCGGCAGCGGAAAGCGTCTCTCTCGTGCGGCTTTTCCGGACCCCTGCCTGCGCAGGGGTGAAAGGCAGGCGGGCGCCTTCTTCGCATGTGACAAGGCAGTCCGCCAGGACACGTCACCCCACGCCGGATGCGGGGTCCAGCCGTAGGGTGTGCAACTTGTTGCACACGCCGACGGATCCCGATGCTATATCTTCGGGAAGAAGAACATCAGGAACACGAGCAGGCCAACCGGAACGGCAATGCGCAGGAGACTCCAGAGCACGATCAGCCCGATGAAGGTGTAGACGCTTGCCGCGACGAAGTCAGGCGCACCTGACCCCTGCATCGCCCAGACCGCAACAAACGCCAGCGACGCAAACACGACCGGGCCCCTTCGTTTACTCATATTCGCACGCTCCGCGAGATGCAGTCGCCGCGATTCCCGCGAGCCACCGACTTGCTGAGTATATTATAGTTGCCATTATGATACGGGACCATTGTAATCCGGGCAAGGTTGTCGTATGTACACCGATCGTCTGGGTGGCGGAACCGTTCGAAACGTAATCGTCCGGGGGCTGCATAACATAGATGACTGTCCCTCGGACCTCCGCTCATGTGGCAAGCAGCAGCGCCGCACGGTCGCCCTTTGGATGGCTCACTATCGCCCCAGTTTCTCATTCTGTCTGCAAATCCTGCCCTACCAAGTCAGCCGCGTTCACCCAGCCCACGTTATATCCGGAGCCAACCCTGTACGACGAGGCTCCTCGCTTGCGTGCCTTTTCGAAGACTGTGATTATGCTTCCGCTCATCAGCGTGCGCGTTGCCCTGGTGGTGGCGCTAGGATCAGGCGGCCCGACGTCTGACCAGAGCGGCGTTTCCTTTGACAGTCGATACTTGGCATTGATTTCAAGATCAAACGGATTAACACGTGGTGGCATGCCGGCAGCAGACTCTGGATATTCAGCGACAGCTGTCTCGCCTCTTGGGCCTCCAATGCTACTTCCTGATTCGAGCCTCTTCGAGAGCTGGTCTAAGAATGGTTTCTCCCAATTCCATGCAGCAATGTTTGTCTCCATCGCCTTCCGGGAAACGACTTCGACTCTTGTCATTTCTGGACCTTCCGGTGTCACGAATGCTGCAACATATTCTCCCCAACTAAAGGCAGTCCAGCCCTTCTCGGCACGAATCAAGCCAGATGATCGACTTGTCCTTGTCATTGTGAGTCCAAGGTCGCTCGGGACCTTGTTGGCCTCAGCCCATACTGTAGCCTCCGGGTAAGCATACAAGCGACTTGTGCCTGAGCCACGTCCCAAAGTCGCATCTTGTGCCGTATTGCAGCCGCAAACGGCGCACAATAGCAGAACAACGCCACACTTACTCATGATATTGCCTCTATAAACGACCGTAAGTATCCTTCTTCTCTATTACGGAGATCAACTATCAGTGTCTGAGATTACAGATCACGTCACCATGGCACAGACTCCGCCGGGATTGGGCATTATATCGTCACGGTCGGTACTTGTATGCGCCACAGTGTCAACAGTGCTACTGTAGCAGCAAGGGGCAACTACGGAGCGTTGCCGGCTATCGAGCATGGAGTTGCACATACCGTTTTTCCACGGCGATCAGCGATGCGATCCCGTCACGGGCGGCGCTGTCCGTAGGCACGGACTTGGTTCTGCCCGTCACATCTGTACACCGCCTGCTTGTACATACTTCCCAAAGCATGACCGCAACTATACGACGCTGTCATACCCAAGTCAAACAGGTAGTCTGCCAAGTCACGCCAATTTGCTGAAACCCCGCGCCGCCGGGTTGTACGTGCACCGGATCGGCGCGCGGGATGTTGGACCATCGTAATTCGGTGAAGGTCGGGCGGCCGTGGGGGGCTGGGGATATGGGCGGTCGTATTTTGCAGGCTCCTCACGAGAATCTGTGCATTGATACACGGATCAGAGGTGCGTTTGTCGCTTTGCGGGCTTCCAGCAGCAGAGGCAAAGGGCCCGGTGATCTGGGCCCCTCGCTGCCGTTTAGCCACCGGACGCGGCGCTCGGGTTGCACGCCTGCAGAGCCCTATCCTCCGATCCGGCAAGGCGTTATGTTAATGGCTGGGTCAAGTGTATACAAGAACAATGTTGCCACCGGCAGGCGGCTGAAACACGCTACGCTGCCGGTAGCCCGCAAAGCGCTAAACGCAGGGTTGGCGGGTCGCCGTACGCAACGGCGGCGAAGCGAAACGCAGTCGACAGGCGTGATTCCAAGTCGTAAGGTCTTTCGCCACAGGCACGTACACGACGTTTCAGTCAAATGGCCTGCACGGATTTGTGTGAGGAGCCTTTTTGTATAGCGTTGGTGGAGGCCGCCTTTGGCGGCGGTTGCTCATTGCTGGGTCCCGCCTCGGGGGCCGGGATGACATGAAAGAGGGAAGGACGGGTCGGGATCGTGTTGGGGTGTTGAGGCCGCCCGCGGCAGGTTCCCGATGCATGCGGCCCTCTTGCATTCGTGGCCATAGCGACTATGCTTGGAACACCGTTGACGGACCCTAACCTGTACTACATCAGGAGCAACCCCAATGAAAACGATTGTATGGACCATCACCGTGATTCTTTTCGTCCCCGTATTCCTGCCAGTATCGGCCTGCCCGGCCGCCGAACCGAGACTGGGCGCGACATCCGTCGAGCGATGGGGCCTGCTGGAAATCAGTCTGTCCGGTCCATCCGGCGGCAATCCCTTCACGGACGTCCGGCTCCAGGGCACGTTCGAGGGCCCCGGCGCCCCCGTAACCGTGGATGGTTTCTACGACGGCGACGGCGTCTACCGCATCCGCTTCAGCCCTGAGACCCCCGGCCGATACACCGTCCGCACACAGAGCAATCGCCCCGAGCTGGACGGCAAGACGGCCGAGTTTACCTGCACCGCCTCATCGGCCGACAACCACGGCCCCGTCCGTGTCGTCAATACCCATTACCTTGCCTATGCCGATGGCACACCGTACTTCCAGATCGGCACCACCTGCTACGCCTGGATCCACCAGACCGATGCCCTCCAGCAGCAGACCCTCGAGACCCTCAAGACGGCTCCCTTCAACAAGATGCGGATGTGCGTCTTCCCCAAGGACTATACCTACAACAAGAACGAGCCGCCTTTCTACCCCTTCGAGGGCAAGCCGCTGAAGGCCTGGGACTACAGTCGCTTCAACCCCGAGTTCTTCCGCCACCTCGAACGCCGCATCCTCGACCTCCAGAGACTCGGCATCGAGGCCGACCTCATCCTCCTGCACCCCTACGACCGCTGGGGCTACGCCGGCATGACCGACGCCCAGGACGACGCCTACCTGCGCTATCTCGTGGCCCGCGTCGCGGCCTACCGCAACGTCTGGTGGTCCTTCGCCAACGAATACGACCTGATGAAGTCCAAGACCATGGACGACTGGGACCGCATGTTCCAGCTCGTCGCACGCTGCGACCCGTACGACCGCATGGCCGGCATCCACAACTGCCGCGGCTTCTACGACCATAACAAGCCCTGGGTCACCCATTGCAGCATCCAGAGTTCCGACCTCCACCGGGCTATCGAATGGCGAGACCAGTACAACAAGCCCGTCCTTTTCGACGAGTGCAAGTACGAAGGCAACATCCCCCAGGGCTGGGGCAATATCACCGCCGAGGAACTGACGCACCGCTTCTGGCTCGGCACGATCTCGGGCGCCTACGTCGGCCACGGTGAGACCTACAAGCATCCCCAGGACATCCTGTGGTGGTCCAAGGGCGGCGTCCTCCACGGCCAGAGCCCCGCCCGCATCGCCTTCCTCAAACAGACTATGGCCAAGGTCCCCTTCAATGACATGCGGCCCAGTCAACTGTCCGATGGCGCCGTCATGCTCGCCCAACCCAGCCGACTGTACTTCATTTACCTCACCAACACGTCGTCCATCAGCTTCGACCTGCCCGGCCCGCATCCCTACAAGCTCGACGCCATCGACACCTGGGCCATGACCACCACCCCCATCGGCACCGCCCAACCCGGCACGTTCACCTACACGCCGCCGCGCGTCCGTTCGCTCATCCGCTTAACAGCTTACGCCCCCGGCGAGAAGCTCCGACCGCAAGTCAAGGCCTCGGCGACACCCACCGAAGGCCTGGTGCCGCTGACCGTCCGCTTCTCCACCGATTCATCCCTGCCGCACAAATGGGATTTCGGCGACGGCCAATCGTCCACCGACCGCAATCCCACGCACACCTACGCCAGACCCGGCGTCTATTCGACAACAGTCACCGTCAC
>DSDB01000086.1 GCA_011057845.1 Phycisphaerales bacterium
TCCAGCACGTAGTCCAGCATCGGCCGACCACAGACCTCGTGCAGCACCTTGGCCAGGCGCGTATTCATCCGCGTGCTCGCCCCGGCCGCTAATATGATTGCCGCCCTTTCCGTCATCTTGCCTAAACCACCTGTCTATACCGACTCAAGATTCACGATACACAACCCACGACTTTCGAGAACCAACCACCAGCAACTATGAAACTACCCGGCCAGGACTCGAACCTGGAATCTGGGCACCAAAAGCCCATGTGTTGCCGATTACACCACCGGGCAAACTCCAGTAGACCGCGAGAACAACGGCGCCCGTCGTCAAAAACGATGAAAATCAAAGCAGGTCACGGAAGACCATACGAATGGCCCGGCCTGACCCTGTCGGAGGCTTGAGTCAGCCATGCCGTGAAACAACCGACCCCAAAAAGCGGCTCAAAAACCGCCTAAGCAACCCCATGCGACAGAGCAATAGCGGTAGAATACCCCAGCCCGCCCCCCAATGCAACACTTTTCCAACAATTTTCTGAGTCCGATAATAAACATCGAAGCAGCTCTGCGACCCGAGACTATCACTCCGCATGCGACTCCGAAACGAAGAGACCGGCGGCTTGCTGCATCCTCAGTCTAAGATGAAGTGGGGCGAGCATGTTCATCAGGGCTTTCTTGGCCCGACTGCCCGCACATACTGTTCCATATCCTTGGAATCCTCCTGCTGCTCGTACCGGCCGACCTCGATGATGGTCGTGCCCTTGACCGTCATGGCAATCGGAACCTCTTGCGTCGGCCGCTCTGGGTTCACCAGCACGACGTAGCCGGTCAGTTCATGTTCGAGCTTCGTGCCCAGCCCGATGCCCGTTTCCAGGTCGAGCCGAATCCGTCCCTGCTCGGTCCCGGTCAACTCGAACCGCGCCCGCACATCGCCCCAATCGACCGGTTCGGCCTTGGGATTCGGCGAGAAACGCGATTGTATCGAGATCTCGCCCACGCCGTCCTCGGCCCTTTCCAGCGTCAACTCGCTCTGACGAATCCCGCCGCCCTCCTGGAATTGTTCGACCCGCGTTGACCAGGATCCGCCTACCGCCACCGGCCGGTTCGGATACAACCCGAAGCCTGTCTCGAGCATCTCCTTGACCGTCTTGTCATCCACGTAGCGGCGGACCTCCCGCATGAACTCATCGCCCAGTTCACCGGCCGGCAGCTTCGCCCGAATCCGCTGGGCCATCGCCTTGAGGCCCGCCAGGCCGCTGATGCCCCCGTCGCCAGCCACCTTGAAGACGAAGCCCTCTCCGATCATCGCCGCATAACCCAGGCAATCGGTCGGCACCGGCTCGTCGGCCTTCGACGAATCATAGACAAGCTCGCCCCCCACACCCTGCCGCTCATACTTGATCCAGCGATATGTGCTCCTGATGGTTCTGCTGCCGTCGTCGGCGACCCGCAGCACCTCCAGCTCCTCCCCGAACCCCTGGCAGTACCAGCCCTTCTCCTCTGCGCCCATATAGAGCCGCGTTACATCCTGCTGGACCACCGTCTTGATGTAATACCGCTGCCCGTCCGCCGGGGCGAACCGTATCGCTATCTCCTGCCCCCCCGCGCACGACGCGGACGCCACCCATAACACAGCTAACAGCCCCAAGAACAACCGCCTGCATCCCATAATAACGCCTCTTTCAGTGCGATCATCAGATGACTTCAATCGTCCCTCTTGCCCCCAACTACCAGACCGGCCCCTTGGTCACATAAATGCTACAGTTTCTCAAAGAACACCCCTTGGTGACTCTCAGCCACAAGGCACTTCGCCGCACGTGTCTCGACCATTCCTGTGTTCCGCGCCGCCGCACACACTTCACCCCAACTCACGAAATAGCTGTCATAATACACAATCGGGTATCTTCCCAGACGCTTGACATCGTCGCGACTTGGCATCCGCCCGATCTCTCGCGCAATCCTCCTCACCTCCAACTGGAGCTTCTTTTTCGGGACTTCGTACTTCTGTTGGATCATTCTTCGCACGGGGCTGTTCTTTGCGCCAGGCATGTCCCTCCTCTTACGAAATGGATCGATGCCATCCCGGAGTTCCTTATGGCGCAAATCTGCAATCTGATGATAGTAATCCGATAATTCAATACCGATGAAGTCTCTCCCAACCTGTTCTGCGGCGAGAGTGGTGGTCCCAACCCCATTAAAAGGATCCACAACGGTTTCGCCGCGGCGAGTATACAGACATATAAGTCTCCTCATGAGCGCCGGTGGCAGTTGGCATGGGTGATCGGCGCGTCGACTGTTGTGTTTCAGCCGATGAATGTCCCACCAAAGGTCCGTGATTTCACTTCTGTCTTTCGCGCCGGCGCGCTTTCGGTATTCGAGACATGAGGTTCGCGAACAACACCATTCCTTCAGTGCGTTCAACTCATTCCGATCGATCACATCATGCATCCCACTCTCAAGCCCCGGCAAGTAACGAGGACGCCCCTTTGAGAAACAGACGATCGGGTAATTGGCCGGCATGATCATCCGTACCGGCAGACTCAGCCCCTCCCACACAATCCAGTCCTGAAACGTCAACACCGTCCTAAGAAAAGAGAAATGCCGGGCAGCCCACAGCGGAATGTTCAGAACCGCCAATGTACAACCCGGCTTGAGTATTCTCGCCATCTCCGCCAGCCACGTATCACACCACCCGAAGTATGCTTTCACATCCAGTGCGTCGTGCCAGTTGTCGTACTTCTTCTTCAGGTTATACGGTGGGTCGGCGAAGCACAGTTCCACGCTGTCTGACGGGATATGCTTCAATACTTCCACGCAGTCCCCACATACCAGCATCTTCGATCTTATGGAGTGGCGCGTCTTACCGACGCCGACCATTCCAGACTGCCCTTGGATTGGAGCAACGGCCGCGCCGTCGAGCGCCGCCCGGAGATCAAGACAATACAATTGTTCGTAGGGATCCAGGCCAAACAGGTCACAAAGCCTCTCTACAAGCTCTCGCGGATACTCGCCCGGAACGCACGTAATATCCCGCCAGACGTCGGACATAAGCGTCCCATATTCGTCGTACGTGTGCTTCTTTCCTCCATAGTCCTTGGTAGTCTTATCGCAGAACGGACAGTATGAGTATGCTATCCGCGTCTTGGTATGTCTGAGCGTGCCCTCGTATCGCGTCAGTATCAGCAGCGCGGCATGATGTCGGGCAAGGGCACCCCGTAGTTTCTTCGGTGATTGGAGTTTGACTGAAATCCACATCTGGTAATGCACGCCCCCTCTCAAGTCCTCAAGCAGCCTCGCTGCGGTACCGGGCGTTGTAAGGATACACATAACACTCTGCGAAGTACTCGCCGCTGCCAGATCCCGGATCGCGTTCTGCCATTCCCCCCCAATTTCCCCTTGCGTCTCCGGATCAAATGGAAGAATCAGAAAATACACCGCATGCTGCCTGCGAGCCTTGGCTGCAATCTCCCCGACCGCCATTGGCCGGGAATCCCCTACGCCCAGCCGTTTCGCAAATTCACTTACATGTGCCATCCGATATAGTCCGGGATAATGGAACGGCGGCCTCATGCATCCAATTCTTGCAGAAAGGTAGCCAACCGCTCAAGTTCATTTTGCCGAAACGTGACAGTGCAGTCGCTGAACTGACAAATCGTAGACAACGCTGCCTGGCGCTCAAAGTTGCCGACGCCATCGATCACGTAGGCGATAGCGTGTCCTGCATCATGAAGCGCCGATTGCCTTGCCTGAGCCTGTCCTTGCTTCCTCTCTATTGTGCTGTTCGTCGTAACTTGAAAGCTCACTTCAATCGCACAGTACTTGCCGCTTGGGGACTCAGCAACAATATCGAACGTCATGTCCGTCCGCCCGTCGTTCTGCGTAATCCCGTCGATTCTCTTGCTGGAGAAATCCCACCGCGGCAACAGAATCCCAAGTTGCTCCCTCACGAAGTCTTCCGCCAAATGCCCCAAGCGATTCGCACTGGCTCCTCCTGTGATCCGGCTCACCCAAATGTAGCGCTGCCGCACAAACTTGTTGAGTTCGGCCCTCTTCCCTATCATACTGCCGATAATACACCGCTCCAAGACCACGGCGGGGATCCCCGGCTGGACCGTGGCCCCTCCATGCAAAATGAGCATACATACATCTTCCATCGCTTCGGTGAGTTCTCTCCCGGCAAGCATCCCTTTTGCATCAAGGTAGAGCAATGGGTTGGACCATAGACCTGGCTCCTCCAGCGACTGGAAAGTGTATTCCGTAACACGACCGCACCATACATACCGTAGCGTGCGGTCAGCAAGATTCGCCTTGAGAACAGGCTTGACGCGCTTGAGCAACTCTCCGCCAAAATCTGCAAGCACAACCAAGTGCTTCAAGAACAGGTTCGCGCTCAGATTCGCCGTTTCTCGCAGGACCGTCTTCCAACCATCCGGGGATCCATCGGCCACATGAAGCACACTGATGAACTTCGACTGCGTCTCAATAAGTCGTGGGATGATGCTTGCGTTCTGCTCACGTTCAATAAGGCTATCAGGCCACCAAAGGACCGCTTCTCTCTTCAGATCCTCGTATGATCTTGCAGAACGCACTGCTTTTTCACCTTATCTATGATCGCCGGAGAACCCAGAATTGGCCGTCCAGTACATGGCCCCAAGAGGCGGCCACCCACTTTTTCCAAGAGGGCTGACAAGGAGTATACCTGCCCGCTGCCCCCAAAGCAAGTAACAACCCCGTGATTCTCTGTCCTGCCAACACCGCGCTTCCATATTCGTGTCTTGCCGTTAGGCGTCCGATCCACCGGCGGCGAGTCTCCGCTCCCGCCAGCGTTTGCGGGCGCCCGATATGGCCCGGCCCATCCTGCGGTACCGCATCCATCCGACCGTCATCACCACGGCCGCGCCCGGCAGACACGCCAGGCCCGTCACCAGGAACCACGCCCGCTGGGAGAAGTGGATGATCGAGATGCCCGCGATGACCAGCCCCATCCCGGCCCGCAGGTACGCCAGCAGCGTCCGCTCGTTCGCCAGCATCGTCCGGTCCATCGCCAGCTCGTCGCGCAAGGTCAGTTGCGAGCGGTCGAATTGCGAATAAGCGAATTCCTCGGCCATGACAAAAGCCTTTCAACTCAACAAATGAGGCGACGCTGCACACCACCGGCGCCGGCTGTGGCGCCCATCATACGGCAGAGGCGACAGCCTATCAAGCCGGCGGCAGTGTTCATGGGCAACCGCCGACCACTGAGAACCGCAAACGCAAGACCCAAAACCGCCCGCTCAGCGTGGCCCGCAAAGGGTTTGAGGGTTTCGGCTTTGGTTTGGCGTTTGGCGTCTGGCACTTTGGGTTTCCCTTTGGCTTGCGGTTGCCGGGGAATGTGAAACAGTCGCCCCGGCCTTCTGACAGTAGACAGACTCCCGCCGCCCGCCTAAAATGGTAGGCTTGAGTCGGCTGCCCGCCGCCGCGTTTAATGCACCAGGAGGCCCTTATGCCCATCACGCTCGAACCCATCGGCATCGTTCACAGCCCGTACACCGACACGGCCGGCATGCCCATCCAAGGCGTCTTCAAGCCCGGGATCGAGGCCTGCCTGGAGGTCTACGAGGCCTACCGCGAGGGCCTGGCCGACCTTGACGGCTTCTCACACGCCATCCTCATTTACCGCTTCCACCGCGCCGCCAGGACGTGCCTGCGGACCCAACCCTTCCTGGAGGACGTCGAACACGGCGTTTTCGCCACCCGCAGTCCGAACCGCCCGAACCACCTGGGCCTGTCCATCATTCGCATCCTCGCGGTCGCCGACGGCCGCGTCCGATTCACCGACGTGGACGTCCTGGACGAGACCCCCGTGCTGGACATCACACCCTACGTCAAGCACTTCGACCACCGCGACGGAACCCGACACGGTTGGATCGACAAGCACTTCCGCGACGGCCCGCCGAGCCGAACCGTCATCGAACAAGCCGGATGACCCAGAAAACGCTTATGATGCCATGATTCTGGTTAGAAAGCGGGCCGTGCCAACAGAAACAGTTACAGAGGGCTGCATCGCCATAAGAACGATTACGGCGGGGGTGGATTCCGTGCGAATAGCGGTGATTTCCCAAGAGCCTAGGGGCTCCGGCAGGCAGATCTTCTGCGCTATCAACGGTGCTATCCAACCGTTCCTCAGACTTGTCTGGGATCCGGGTGGGTCCAGGGGCTGCGATACGGCCGGGCCAGCCGCTGGTTGGCCTCGGGGTCGCCGACAACCTGCCCGGCGTCCGGGTCCCAGGTCAGCGTCCGCTTGAGGTCGCACGCGATATTCGCCAGGATGCACGCCGTTGCGGTGATATAGCCCTGCTCGATATCCGAGACCGGCCGCTCCCGCGACTCGATGCACGCCAAGAAATTCCGCCAGTGCGCCCGCATCGGCGCGGCTACGTGCCGCTCCAGGTCCTTCTCCGTCTCATCCTCCGGATACGTGTCGTACTCGTAGAGCGCCTTGCCCGTCATTTTCTCGCCCCGCCCCTGTGGCACGAACTCCCACCGGTGCACATCCGCCTTGAGCGTCCCCTTGTCGCCGTAGATGAATCCCGCCCACGGATACTCCGGATCCGGCGCCGTCCCCCACGTGCGATGCGTCCAGACCACCGGCACATCTCCAAAGTCAAACGTCGCGGTCTGCGTATCCGTGATATTCGCCTCGCTCTCGGGGTCCATCAGGATGCCGCCCGAAGAGCTGATCCGCCTGGGCCAGCCCAGATCGAGCATCCACCGGACCATATCGAGCATGTGCACGCACATATCCCCCACGATCCCGTTGCTGTACTCCATGAACGCCCGCCAACCCCGCGGATGCATCGTCCGGCTGAACGGCCGCATAGGGGCCGGACCCGTCCACATCTCGTAGTCCAGGTGCTCCGGCGGCGTTGCGGCCGCCGGACGGCTCCGCGACCGCATGTGGTAATAGCAGCACACCTCCGCGTACCGGATCTTGCCCAGCAGGCCCGGTTTGATCACCTTCTCCACGGCCTCCACCAGGTGCGGCGTGCTCCGCCGCTGCATATTCACCTGCACCACCCGCTTGTACTTGCGGGCCGCGGCCAGCATCGTCCGGCCCTCGACCACGTCCACGCTGATGGGCTTTTCCACATAGACATCCGCCCCGGCCTTGACCGCCTCGATCATCGTCAGCGCGTGCCAGTGGTCCGGCGTGGCGATATGGACAATGTCAAACTGCTCATCCTTGAGCATCTTGCGAAAATCGCCGTAGAGCTTCGGCGTCTTGCGCGACGCCTGGCGTCCGGCGATGATTTCCGCCGCCTCGGCCGCCATTCGGCTGTCCACGTCACAGATCGCCACCACCTCCGCCGGCGCGACCTGGTGTAGCCGCAACTGGGCGCTCTTGCCGTACCACCCGCAGCCGATCATCCCCACCCGCCTGGGCCTTTCCCCCGCGAACAGCGGATTCCACGCCCCGGCCCCCGACAAAGCCAACCCGGCCGCCGCGGCACTCTTAATGAACTGACGACGATCCATAGTCATACTCCTTGTACCAAGCCAACGATCCGCAAAACCACAACCCCACCTTAGCCCCATCCATCTCCCAGGTCAACCCTGCATTCCTACCCGCCCGGCCGATGATAATGATATCGCTCCACGGGAGGCGGCCGACCCAATGCGCCGATTCCGACCGGCCCAGTGTAATTTGGGCATGGATTAGGGTATGATCTTGGGGATGACCGGCAAGGATGTGTTTCTGAATGAGCGGCGAACGATGCTGGAGGTGCATCTGCGGGGGCGTGGCGTGGTGGATCCGCGGGTGTTGCGGGCGATGGAAGAGGTGCCGCGGGAGGTGTTTGTGCCGCCGGAGTACCGGCACCAGGCGTATGCCGATGGCCCGCTGCCGATCGGGATGGGCCAGACGATCTCGCAGCCGTATATCGTGGCCCTGATGACGCAGGAGCTGCGAGCCGATGGCACATGCGACGTGCTGGAGATCGGGACGGGCTGCGGCTATCAAACGGCTGTGCTGTGCAGGTTGGCGCGGCGGGTCTATACGATGGAGCGGATCGCGGAGTTGTCGGCCGTGGCGCGTGAGAACCTGGGGCGGCTGGGGGCGGCGAACGTGGAGTTCCGCATGGGCGACGGCAGCGCGGGCTGGCCGGGCCGGCGGACGTTCGAGCGGATCATGGTGACGGCCGCCCTGCCGAGCCTGCCGCGGGCGATGACGGAGCAGTTGGTCGAGGGCGGCCTGATCGTGGCGCCCGTGGGCGGCGGGTCGATGCAGGAGCTGATCGTGGCCGAAAAGCGGCGCGGGCGGATGGTGGAACGGCACCTGTGCGGGTGCCGGTTTGTGAAACTGATCGGAGAGTATGGCTTTTCGCAGTGACGGGGGGCATTCTCACCGCAGAGACCGCAGCAGCCGCAGAGAAGAAGGAGGAAGGGATGGATACTGGATACCGGATACTCGATACTTATTCGCATGAACGTGGCGAGGGCGTCCCGCCCTTGCGTGCCGCGGGCATCTTGCCCGTGAATTGAATAGAACTCCCCCGGCCACCGACGAAAGGAACTTATGGGCGAACCGCTCACAGATACAGACCACTTCCTGCCTCGCGGATTCCGCTGGTATACCCTGGCGGTGATCCTGTTCATTCTGGGGTTGGGAGTCGTCACGGCCGTCTCGGGCCTGTGGAACTTCCTCATGTTGGGCGTTGGGGAATCGGCGCTCTACGCCGTTTACCAGCGAAAGTGGAAGGCTGTCCACCGAACCGTCGCCCCGGATCTGCAGGCAGCCGCCGGGACCCGGACGTTGTCCTTCGGACGTTACGTCCTGCTGGCCTGGGCCTACGCCATGCTCATGGAGTTCTGCGTCGACTTCGGTTCCTACGGCACGCTTAACCCCGGCGTGGTCCTGCTGATCATGCTCGTGCTCACGCCGCACTATCTCTTCATGGCGGCCGTCTTCCGGCTGTGGTTCCGCTGGTATACGTACAGCCCGCGCGAGGCATACTTCACGATGGGGGCGGTCGGATTTTTGCTGGAATCGATCATCCTGAAACTCTTCGCCGGCACGTTCGAGTGGTCGGGCATTTTGCTGTTTCCCGTCGATGTCCCCGTACACATGCTCAATTACGGCGGCATCGTGCTGATCCCCACGTTCTACCACAATCAGACCGACCGCCGGACACCCGTGCGGACAAGAAAGAAGTTCGTGGTCGGCGTCGTCGGGACCCTGGCCCTGACCCTCCCGGAAATCGCCGCCACCTACTGGTTCGTCTACGGCGTAATCCTCCAATGACCCTGCGCAGGTGTGGCCGGCCGTGCGCTTAGCGCTTCTGGGGCTTCCAGCGGCCTGCTGTATCCCGGGCCGATAAGGAATTCCGGGGACACCATAGTCATTTCTGCCGTCCCTTTGCCGCATCATGCGTGAGAGGCGCCTGCCGTCATACTCAGCGAATCAACCGAATAATTTCCTCCAGATCATTCGGCGCTTCGATGGGCGGGTTGCTGAACGGACCCTGTTTGTCCTTGTGATAATTCACCGTGACGTTCGGGTCCTTCAGCGCGTGGCCGGTCAGGACGCAGGCGACCGTCTCATCGGCCCCAATGACCCCCTCGCCCGTCAACTGCCGCAGGCCCGCCACCGACGCCGCCGACGCCGGCTCGCAGCCCAGACCATAGCGCCCGACCACCGCCTTGGCGTCGCAGATCTCCGGGTCCGTCACGGCCCGCACGACCCCGCCGCACACGTCGATCGCCCGCAGGCACTTCTTCAGGTTCACCGGCCGCGAAATCTCAATCGCCGAAGCGCACGTATGCGGCGAATACCCCCGCGCCGTCAGGTCCGCGTAATACGCATCGATCACGGCCTGTTCGACCCGTCCGCCGTTCCAGACCAGGGCCTTGTTATTGACCAGGTCCGTCAGCGTATCGGCCCCGGCCGCGTTGATAATCGCCAACCGCGGCGGCCGCTCGATCAGGCCCAACTCCTTCAGCTCCAGGAAGGCCTTGCCGAACGCACTGGAATTGCCCAGATTGCCGCCCGGCACGACGACCCAGTCCGGCACGCGCCAGCCCAGGCCTTCGATAATCCGGTACATGATCGTCTTTTGCCCCTCCAGCCGGAAGGGATTGAGCGAATTGAGCAGATACAGCCCCAATTCGCGGCAGACATCCTGCACCTGTCTCATGCAGTCATCGAAGTCGCCGGCGATCTGCACCGTCTGCGCACCGTAATCCATCGCCTGGCTGAGCTTGCCGAAGGCGATCCGACCGGACCCGATGAACACGGTGGACTTCAAGCCGCAACTATGCGCATAGAGCGCCATCGACGCGGATGTGTTGCCCGTCGAGGCGCACGCGCAGGACTTGGCCCCCACCACCATCGCATGGCTGAACGCCGCGCTCATGCCGTTGTCCTTGAACGACCCGGAAGGATTCAGCCCCTCGTACTGCAAATGCAGCCGCCCTGCCTTCATTCCCGCGTACTCGCCCACGCCGTCGTTGGCCTGCAGGATCGTCTGTCCCTCGCCGGTCGTCACCTTGTGCGCATCGTCGCAGAACGCGAGCAACTCGCGGAACCGCCACACGCCCGAGAAATCGAGCTTATGGTCGCGGCTCGCCCACCGCCGCGCAAAGTCGCTCATCCGCTTCGGAACCTCGATGCGGTCCCA
>DSDB01000678.1 GCA_011057845.1 Phycisphaerales bacterium
CTTCCGGTCCGGTCTTGAACTTGCGGTCCTCAATAATGGCGAAATTGACCCGACCGATGGTCAGGGCCGTGTAGTAGACGCCGATGCCGCGTTCGATGGGGGTCGGGTCATACGGGTCGGGCAGGTGGCTCGTCTGGGCCCGCTCGACCTCCTTGACGTACTCCAGGGGCGCGGCGTACCCCCCATCGTGGCCGGCGCGGGTTTTCGAGAGTCGGCCGCCGTGGCCCCAGAGGTTGGCCTGGCCGACGTCGTGGTCGTCGGGGATGGTCACCGTCGGCGTGTTGCGGATGATCTCGCCGAAATCCCGGCCGAACTTGAGCCAGTAGGCATAATGGCGGAAGTGGTCATAGACCTGGTCGCCGGAGAAGAACAGCAGGTCCGGGTTGATCTTCTTGATATTGGCGACGATGTCGTCGCGGGGGATGTCGCCGCCGTGGCCGGGGTAGATGCTGTTGCCCGTAAAGGCCGCCACGACGATCTCCTCCTTGTCCACGGGGTTGCGCCGGATGGTGCCGTGGTACTGGGCGTCCTTGCCATGACAAACGCGGTAGGTCCAGTCCCGCGTCGAATCCCATTTCTCCACGCGGAACAGGCACGTCCAGCCCTGCTCCACGACGTCGCCTCGGGCGACCTGCTCCCACCGGCCGTTGCGATCAATCTCCAGGCGGCAGAACCGGTCTTCACCGTCCTGGAGGGGGTAGAGCTGGGCATTGAGTTTGAGGATGTTGTTGTGGACCGTGTACAGGGCGAAACAGATGACCTGGTCCCGCGTCACTTGGGGAATGGCCAGCAGGTCCTGGCTCTGCTGAGCCTGCGCTCGCTGCTGGACGGAGCCGAAGCTTGCGCACAGTGAAAAAGCGATCCACGTTGCTATGATTGTCTCGAATTCGGCGGTCTTCATGGTGTCTCCTCTGGCGCGGTCACAGCTCGATTCCCTCCAACTTGACGTTGCGGTGAAAGGGCGTATCAATGAGCGGCCGGCTGGACCATTGCTCCCGGCTTCGAACAATCGAGCAGAGAACCTGACCACAGGCCCACCCCACTTCATACAGGCGGTGGCGGATCGCATCAATCCGCTCGTCGCTGACGGTTCCATCAACCAGGATCAGAAAATCCCAGTCGGACTCCGCGTGCGAGTGCCCGCGCGCCCGCGACCCGTACAGACTGATCTCCGCCCCCGGCCCCACCTCGGCGACAGCCCGTTTGACTTCCTTCAGCAAGGCGTCTCTTTCCATACGCTTCTTTCTCCACCCGCTATCGGTCCAGAGTCTGAGCCCTGTTTTCGATTCTACGGTTGTCGAACCTCACCTCGCCGCCGACGATGGTCATCTCGACCTTGGCCCTGACCTTCCAGCCGTGGTAGGGGCAGTTGCGGCTCTTGGAGCGGAATGTGTTGACATCAATAGTGTACCGAGCATCGGGGTCGATAATCGTAACATCGCCCTGCTTGCCTATGCCGAGGGCGCCCTTGTCGACGCCGATGATACGGCCGGGATTGGCGGCCATCAGGCGTATCAGGGCCGGCCAGTCGAGGAGCCCCGGCTCGATCAGGGCCTTAACGTAGAGACTCAGTGCGCACTCCATGGCCGCGATGCCGAAGGGCGCGGTGAGGAATTCGAGTTCCTTCTCGCTCTGGAGATGCGGGGCATGGTCGCTGGCGAGCACGTCGATGACGCCGTCGCGGACGGCCTGCCTGAGGGCCTCGACGTCGGCGGCGCCGCGGATCGGCGGGTTGACCTTGTAATTCGTGTCGTATTCGGCGCAGCAGTCATCGGTCAGCAGCAAATGATGCGGCGTGGCTTCGCAGGTGATCGGTACGCCCTGGGCCTTGGCAGCGCGGACGATTTCGACGGCTCCGGCCGTGGAGATATGCTGTGCATGGTAGCGCACGGGCAAGCGGCTCTTCTTGAGCAGTTGGATATCCCGCCACAGCATGGCCTCTTCGGCGAGGCCATCGAGGCCCGGCAGACCCAGAATCGTCGCGTAGTACCCGGCGTTCATAACCCCCTGGCCCGCGTAGGCCCGGTCTTCGCAATGCTGGGCGACGACTTGGTCGAACATGGCCGCATACTTCAGCGCCCGGCGCATAACGGAGGCGTCCTGCACGCCTGAGCCGTCGTCGGTGAAGCCCACGGCCCCGGCCTCGGCCATGAAGCCCATCTCGGCAAGTTCCACGCCCTCGCGGCCCTTCGTGATGGCGCCCATGGTGTACACGTGCGTTTTTCGGGCCTGGCGACCCTTGCGATGGATGTACTCGACATGGGTCTCGTTGTCGATCGCGGGCTTGGTGTTCGGCATGCAGACCACGCTGGTGAAGCCTCCGGCCACCGCCGCGGCCGAGCCGCTGGCGATCGTCTCCTCCTCGTCATCGCCGGGTTCGCGGAAATGCACGTGCATATCGATAAGTCCGGGAACGACGAGCTTACCGGCGGCGTCGATGATCCGCCGTCCGGGCTTGGCGCCGGCGTCGCCGACTCGGCCGACCGCCGCCACCTTGCCGTCGAGGATCAGCACGTCGCAGATTCCGTCCACACCGTTGGCCGGATCAATGACCCGTCCGTTCCGTATCAGCAATTCGTTGCCCATGTCCTGCCACCGAAATCCATGTATGTATCGTGCGCCTCAGGCGCGCTGCGCCGCGGCGTGATTGACCAGGAACAGCACCGCCATCCGCACGGCCACGCCGTTGGTCACCTGCTGGAGGATAACGCTGTTGGGACCGTCGGCGACCTCACTTTCCACCTCCAGCCCGCGGTTGATCGGCCCGGGGTGCATGACCGTAATGTCCGGTTTGGCCCGTTTCATGCGCTCGGCGGTCAGGCCAAAGTAGTGCGAATACTCGCGGACCGAGGGAAACGGATTCCCGCCCATCCGCTCGAATTGGATGCGGAGCATGTTCACCACATCCACGTGCTCGATGACCTCATCCAGCGAGTAACTGACCTTCACGGGCAACCGGGAGACCTCCGCGGGCATGAGGGTCGGCGGGCCGACAAACGTCACTTCCGCGCCGAGCTTGGTCATGGCCCACATATCGCTGCGGGCGACCCGGCTGTGGGCGATATCGCCGACAATGGCGATCTTGAGGCCCTCCAGGGTCCCGCGTTTGCGACGGATGGTGTAGGTATCGAGCAGCGCCTGGGTCGGGTGCTCGCAGTAGCCGTCGCCGGCGTTGACCACACAGGCGTTGATGTTGCGGGCCAGCAGCTTCGGGGCCCCGGCGGCCTCGTGGCGGATCACGACGATGTCGATGCCGAGGGCTTCGAGGTTGCGGGCCGTATCGAGCAGCGTCTCACCCTTGCTTACGGAACTGAGCTTCTTCGTGAATTCGACCACATCGGCGCTGAGACGCTGGGCCGCAAGGGTGAAACTGTTGCGAGTGCGCGTGCTATCCTCGAAGAAGAGATTGACCACCACCTTGCCACGCAGGGGCGGGGCCTTCTTGACGGAGCGTTTGCTGATCTCCTCGAACCCCCGGGCGGTGTCGAGGATGAATGTGATCTCCTCCTCGCTGAGTTCCCGCAGTCCGAGCAGGTGTTTGCGTGTCCAGTTGAAATGCCTGCTTTTTCTCTTGAGAGCCATCCTGCCTTGCCTCCGCGGCCGGGCCCGCTGCCGCCGGCCCGCGCCGCCGCACTCAATGCCTATTCCACAACGACCTCATCCTTGTCGTCGCATTCGACCAGTCTGACCCGGATACGTTCATCACCCTTCACATCGGCATGGTATCCCACGTAGTCCGCCTGAATGGGGAACTCGCGCCCGGCTCGCTCGACGAGGACGGCCAGGCGAATCGCTTCGGGCCTGCCCAGGTCAATCAGTGCGTCCATCGCCGCCCGGGTCGAGCGGCCGGTGAACAGCACATCGTCCACGAGAATGATGAACTTGTCGTCGATGTCGAATCCGATCTCCGTCGTGCGAACCTGCGGCTGCCAATGACTTTGCGGGGAATTGAGATCGTCGCGGTAGAGCGTGATATCCAGCGTGCCGGACGGCACCTCGCGTCCGAGCTTGCCGGCCAGGCACATCGCCAGGCGCTCGCCCAACTGCTCGCCGCGGCTGCGCACCCCGATCACGGCCACATTGGGCTTGGAGCGGGTATCGGCGGCGATCCGGCTGCACATGTCGTCCAGAATCCGCCCGACCTGCTCGCTGTCGAGGATCGTTTTCATCGTTGAGAATGCCCTTTCATAATCGCAAAAGCACCGCCAGTATACCCCGCGCGCCGCCGCAAGGCAAGGATTGTGGCTCACGGCTCAAAAATCGGCCTTGGACAGGAATACGGAAGGATATTATCACACCCGCTGGGGCGATTTTGCTTGATTCGCAAGACCCTTTCTGCTATGATAAAGCCTGCTATATGGAGGTTTGACCAGATTGGCACAGAGAAGGCGGCACCGGGGGGCGGTGTTGACCCCTGTTACGCCCGCCGGGGCCCCATTACCGGGAATCGACGCTTGTTGCCCAGAAACGCCGTATATCTGCTGTTCGCCTTGGTGATGCCGGCCGTCGTGTGGGCCGATGCATCCACGGTCGGCTTGCAGCCGCAGGGCCTCAACCATATCGGTGTTTATGGTCTGCGCCAGGTGGACCCGAACCTCGACGGGTCCGACGTATCCGTCGGTGTCATCAGCCGCAGTGGCACCTACATCGATGGGAAGCCCCAGAATGACTATCGTCCAAGCGTTCTGCATGAGAGCCTGGCGTCGGCCCGGCTGAGGTTCCACGATGAAGGCCAACTCCCGCCGGGCGTCAGCACCCACTCCACGGCCGTCTGCTCCATCCTGTTCGGCAATGACGCCCAGGCTTTCAGTGAGGCCCTGGGGTCCTTCCAGTACCAGGGCGTTTTACCGGCCGCCCGAGGCGAGGTCTACGAGTTCTGGCACTTTCTCATGGCCCATGTGTTCACGCATACCCGGCCGGACGTAGACCTGTTGACTCTGAGCGTCGGCAGCGGGTTTGAGGACTGGTGGACGCGTGGCATCGAATCCATGTGCGAGCACTATGGACTGCCGGTCGTCGCCAGCATCGGCAACGGCTACGCGGCGCTTGACCCGCCGCTGTATCCCGGGGCCTCCGCCAACGCCATCGGCGTCGGAGTGGTCAGTTCCGTTAACAGCGCCGATACGGCGATCTCGCTGGCGAATTTCGCGCTGGCGCATCCGGCCCGATCCAGCGGCGGAACAACCGGCGGCGGACGCTCCAAGCCCGATATCGTGGCGCCGGGCAACTGTCTGGTCGCCGACGTCAACGACCCCAACCGCTATGAGCCGGCCGGTGACTGGTCCAGTTTTTCCACGCCCCTGGCCGCGGGCGTCGTCGGAATGTTGATCGAAAGGGCCAAGCGAGACGAAGCCCTCAGTGCGGCCTTGTCGGCAAACGGAGGTAACTGCGTTATCAAAAGCATCATCATGAACTCCGCCGTCAAGCTGCCCTACTGGCACAAGGGCGCCTTGACGGCCGACGACGACCACACCGCCCCGCTCGATCACGTCCAGGGCGCCGGGATGATCGACGCGGCAGGCGCCTACGAGCAACTCGTGGCCGGCCGTCATGGGCCCGGCAACGTTCCCGCCGTCGGTTGGGACAGTAATATCCTCGATCGCGCGGATCGCGGACTGAGGCTCTATCACCTGACGGTCGAGGAACCGAACAACAAGATCATCGCGGTAACGCTCAACTGGAACCGCCATTTCAAGCGGACATATCCCTTCGAGGCCCTGCGCGACAGAGACGCGAACCTGCGCCTGGAGCTGTGGGCCGTGGACCCCACCCGGACAGAACCCGATAGGCTAATCGACTATTCCGACAGCCCCGTGGACAATGTGGAGCATCTCTACGTCCGCACCGACCCGAACTACACGCAGTATGAGATCGTTGTTGCATTCAGTGATCTGGACGACCCGCGGGCCGTTGTTTCGACCGAGCGCTACGCCCTGGCCTGGAGCGTGCGCGAGGTCTGCGACAGGGACAACCTGTTCTGGCATGATCTGAACGCCGATGGGGTGGTCAACGAAGCCGATTTCGTCCTATTGCTCAAATACTGGACCGAGAGCATTGAATCGCCCCAGGACTACCAGTTCTGCGACCTCAACGACGACGGCGTCATCGACGTCAAAGACTTCGAGATGTTGATCAAGAATCTGGATCGCCGGGCCGACTGGTACAGCAAGGCCGCAGCGATGTAAGACCTTGACCTGCCGATGGCGGGCCGCTATCATATTCCCATGAGCGATAGATTTCAAAGACACATCTTGCCTTGGCTTGTGTTTGTTGTCGGTGCGGTGCTGATTCTCTATGTCACATGGGGCCCGCGGTTACTGCGCCGCACACGGCATCCGGCAAGCACGCCGGTCGAGACCCATGACCACGGGGCGCACGCCGGCGTAGAGGGCCCTTATGAGGAGCCAACCGGCCTGCATGTGCCGTTGCCGGTGGAACCCAACCAACAGCAGGCAGTCCTTTGCGAGCACGGAATCCCGATCATCGAGTGCCACCTGTGCCGTTACGAAGCCGGAGTGGCCGGAGTCGATCCAAACATCGCTCGCGAACTGCTGGCTACCGGGACGATCGAGGTCCGTCAGATGACCCACCGCGTCCTTGAATTGACCGGCGAGGTGCGGCTTGATCTGACCAGCGTCGTCGAAGTGGCGGCGGCCTGCGGCGGGCGCGTCGAGACGCTCGAAAAGATCATCGGCGACAACGTGGCCGCCGGCGAGACGCTGGCGGTTATCCAGTCGGCGGAATTCGGCCAGGCCCAGGCCGGCTTCCTGGAGAACAGGGCCCGACTGGCCCTGGCCCAGCAGACGTTCGAGCGTGAGAAGGGCCTCTTTGAGCAAGGGATTTCGAGCCACGCCGACTATCTTGTTGCGGAAAGCGCCCGAGCGGCCGCGGCCGCCATCGATGCGGCCTCCAGGCAACGCCTGCAGTTGTTCGGCCTGACGGATGAGCAGATCGACGCCTTCGCGGAGAACCATCCGGAAGAAAGTTTCGGGCGGCTCGTCATCCATAGTTCCATCGCCGGGACCGTGATCGACCAAAACGTCGTCCGCGGCCGCCTGGTCATGACCACGGATACCCTCTACAAGGTGGCGGACCTCTCCCGCGTGTGGGTCTGGTGCGACCTGTACGAACAGGACCTCGGCGATGTCGTCCGAGTGCTCGCCGCCGGGGAGAAACTCACGGCGCGCATTCACGCGGGGGCCTTCCCCTCCGACAGCTTCACCGCGACCGTTGACACAATCGGCAGCGAAGTCGATTACGCCACGCGGACCGTCAAACTGCGTCTGACCGCCGCCAACCCCGAGTACAAGCTCCGCCCCGGCATGTTCGTCAAGGCCTTCATCACATTGCCGCTCGTCGGGGCCGTTATTGAGATACCGGACTCAGCCCTTTTGAATTATGGGGGCCGACATTTCGTCTTCACTCGACTTGACGACCATCTCTGGATTCGACGTGATGTCAATGTCGGGCGGGTCCGGGGGGGCGTCGCTCAGGTGCTTGACGGTCTGAGCCCGGGAGATGTTATCGTGACGCGCGGCGCGTTCATGTTCAAGAGTGAAATCCTCAAGGACAAGATGGGCGCCGGCTGCGCCCACTGACGGAGAGACCGGAGAAGGGGGACTGCCTACACATGTTGGATAGAGTGCTGCATTTCGTCCTCAGGCAGCGATTGCGGATCCTGATGTTTTGGTGGTGTCGTCATGGTCCTTGGCGTAATGGCATGGCTGCGGCTGCCCATCGATGCCTTTCCAGATGTCACCAATGTTCAGGGCCAGTTACGCATCGAAGTAGACGTTGCCTTTGACAAGAGCGTCCCGCAGTTGCCCGTAGGGTAATTCCCGCGAGCCGCAGTTCTTCCGTGCACAGAGCGCCGCGGCCGTGCCGGCGCCCTGCCCCTGACCCATGCTGCAGACGGTGTTTCGTGTAGACATGTGGGCCTCATGGTCCGACGTAATCATCATGCCGGTTGCGTAGAGGTTTTCGATGCCCTTGACCAGCAGCGCCCGATAGGGAATCCCATAGGTTCCGCCGCCCTTGACCTGGAACCTCGGGGCCGAATCGTGGAAGCCGTAGACCATGACTTCGTCGTCGAAATGCCGCCCTTGCAGCACATCCTCATGGGAAATGTCATAGGAGCCAATGCGCTTGATTTTGCGGGTGGTTGTGGTAGCATTGCCAACCTGATGAAGCTGATCGCAGGTCCATCCCATTTGCAGGGCGATGTGCTCATACCCGCCAGCAAGTCGCACACTATCCGTGCGGTGGCCATAGCCGCGCTGGCGGAGGGCAAGAGCATCATCCGCAATCCGCTGTACTCGGGCGATGCCCAAGCGGCCGTCAATTGCTATCGAGCGTTTGGGGCGGGCATCGACATATCGAACCCGCAGGCGTGGCGCCTGGAGGGGCTGGCCGGATGCATCCAGACGCCAGGCCAGACGATTGATGTGCTCAATTCGGGGACGACCCTGCGGATTGCGATGGGCTCGGCGACCCTGGCGCGGGGGGGGCGGGCCACGACATTCACCGGAGATCACCAGATTCAGACCCGTAGCGTCGAGCCGCTGATGACGGCCCTGGGCGATCTGGGTGCGCGGTGCGTGAGCCTCAAAGGCAACGGCTGTGCGCCGGTGACGGTCGCCGGGACGCTGAGGGGCGGGCACACCTCCATCGAGTGCAGGACGAGCCAGTACCTGACGAGCCTGCTGATGTGCTGTCCGCTGGCCGAAGGCGATAGCGAAATTGACGTAACTCTTTTGAATGAACCAGGTTACGTTGAAATGACGCTGGACTGGCTCGACCGCCAGGGGATTGCCTACCGGCGCGACGGGCTGCGGCATTTCGAGATTCCGGGACGCCAGCGGTTCAAGGGCTATGATGCGCCGGTTCCGGCGGATTTCTCCAGCGCGACGTTCTTTTTGTGCGCCGGGGCTTTGTTCGGCGATGGCAACGGGGTGACGCTGCGGGGTCTGGATATGAATGACAGCCAGCCGGATAAGGCGGTTGTCGAGTATCTACGGGCCATGGGGGCCGATGTGGCCGTCGGGCCCGATGAGATCACCGTGCGGGCCTCGGAATTGACCGGCGCCGAGATCGACATGAACGCCACTCCCGACGCCCTGCCGGCGATGGCGGTGACGGCGGCCTTTGCCCGCGGGCGGACGGTCCTGGGCAATGTGCCTCAGGCTCGCTACAAGGAGACCGACCGGATTGCCTGCATGGCCGCGGAACTGGGCAAGATGGGGGTCCGGGTCGAGGAGCTACCGGATGGGTTGGTGGTCTACGGTGGCCGACCCAGGGCGGCGATACTTGACGGGCGATACGACCACCGGATTGTGATGGCCCTGGCGCTGGCGGCAATGGGGGCTTCTGGGGGCGAATCGACCATTGAGACGGCCGAGGCCATGGCCGTTACATTCCCCGGGTTTGCCCAACTGATGGAGGGCTTGGGAGCCGACATCCGCACTGTGGAATAGCCTATTCTTAACACTACAGGCCTGCGAAACCCGCCCCCCTGCCGTGGAATTGCGCACAGGGGCAGGTTGACAGGGCAAGGGCGTGTGTGTATAAGGGTCGTTCAAAATGGCATTTTGATTTGAAAGGGTACTGACGCATGATGGGATGCCACATTGGACGCATGTTCCAGCTATCGGTGGCGGGCGGCTCCTACCAGGAGGGCCTGACGTCGGTTGTTCACGGGGTTCCGCCGGGAATGCTACTGACCGAGCAGGAGGTATATGGCGATCTGCTGCTGAGAAAGCCGGGGGCCGATGAGCTTTCGAGCCCTCGGAAGGAGCCGGACCTGCCGGTGATCTACTGCGGGACGAACGCGGCCGACACCATCGAGGGGGCCGGCAACCGCAACCACACGAACGGAACGCCGCTGACAATCCTGATACCAAACCTGGACCGCCATTTCATCCATATCAAGCAGTACCAGGATACGAACCGCACGCCGCGGCCGGGCCACGCCTCGTGGGCGTCGTTCGTCAAGTATGGCCCGGATGACGACGCCGTCGGGGCCGGTATCTTCAGCGGGCGCTACACCTCGACCATCGTGGCCGGGGGGTACGTGGCCAAGAAGGTCCTGCGGAAGTGCGGGATCGACGTCTTTTCGTATGTCCGGGAGATTGCGGGCGTGCGGGCCCCGGACGTGGCCCACGATCAGGCGCTGGATTACGCCAACCGCTACAAGAAGATGCGGTGCGACCTGGACCCGTTCTACCAGGAGATATACGTCAAGGGCCGCGTGAACATGGATATGCGGTTCCTGGAGAAGATGGCCGTCCTGGCGCAGGTGGAGAAGGAGATTGACCCCATCCGCGACCGGGCGCCCCAAATGAGCGCCAAGGCGGTGCGGGATGCCTACGGCGTTCACCACATCGTGAACTGTCCGGATATCGAGGCGGCGCAGGCGATGGTCGATGCGTGCAACCGGGTCAGCGCGACGGGTGATTCGGCGGGCGGCGTGGTGGAGGTCGTAGTGCTGGGTGTGCCAACGGGATTGGGCGAGCCGGTTTTCAACAAGCTGGACGCCGAACTGGGGCGGATGCTGGGCATCGGGGCGGTCAAAGGCGTGGAGGTCGGGGCCGGTTTCGCCGTCAAGGATATGACGGGCAGCCGGGA
>DSDB01000122.1 GCA_011057845.1 Phycisphaerales bacterium
AACCTTCTTCTATCGCAGGAGTAGCCATGCACCGTCCAGCCGTCTCGCACACGTCGTCATCCGCGTCCGCATCCAATCGCTCATCCCGCCGCCGTCTGCTCAAGCAGGGTGCGCACCTGGCCGCCGGTTCCGTCCTGGCCGCCGTGGCCTCCCGTGGCTGGACGGCCGAGGACAACACCATCCGGCTGGCCCTGGTCGGCTGCGGCGGGCGGGGCAGCGGCGCCGTCGGAGACGCCCTGTCCTCAACCACCGGCCCAACCCGGCTGATCGCCATGGCCGACGTCTTCGAGGACCGCCTCGCCGGCTCCCACAAGGCCCTGACCGACCAGTTCGGGCCGAGGATCGACGTGCCCGCCGAACGCCGCTTCGTCGGCTTCGACGCCTATAAGAAGGCCATCGATATCCTCGGTCCCGGCGGAGTCCTCATCCAGGCCACGCACGCCGTTTTCCGGCCGACCCACCTGGCCTACGCCATCGAAAAGGGCGTCCACGTCTTCATGGAGAAGTCCTTTGCCCCCGACCCCGGCGGCACCCAGGACCTGCTGGCCCTGAGCAAGACGGCCGACGCCAAGGGCCTCAAGATCGGCTGCGGGGTGATGTGCCGCCATTCCGAATCCCGGCAGGCCCTCATCGACCGCATCCGCGAGGGCGCCATAGGCGACGTCCATCTCATCCGGGCCTATCGCATGGACGGCGGCGCCCGCATGGGGCCCTTCCCCGGCGGCCAGAGCGAGCTGCTCTGGCAGATCCGCCGCCCATACTTCTTTATCTGGGCCTCCTCCGGCTGGTTCAGCGAGATGATGATCCACCAGGTCGATGAATGCTGCTGGATCAAGGACGGCTGGCCGGTCTCCGCGCACGGCCTCGGCGGCTGCGAGCCGGGCGCCTCCGACGCCAGCGAGAACCTCCACACCTACTCCATCGAGTATACCTTCGCCGACGGCGCCAAGGCCATCGTCAACAGCCGCGCCGTCCCCAACAGCTTCGACGAATTCGCCACCTTCGTCCACGGCACGAAATCCGCCGCCCAGTTCTCCGGCAACGTCCACGCCCCGACCGTCCACATCTACGCCGACCAGCGGACCAACAAGGACGCCATCGCCTGGCGGCCGCCCCGTGAGCGGATCAGCCCCTACCAGAAGGAATGGGATGTCCTGCTGACGGCCGTCCGCGACGGCACGCCCCACAACGAACTGCCCCGCGCCTGCAACTCCAACCTGACCACCATCATGGGCCGCGCCGCCGTTCACCTCCAGCGAAATGTTACATGGGACGAGGTCGCCGCCTCCACCTTCAAATTCACCGACGCCGTCAAGGACTTTACGCCCGATACCCCGCCCCCGTCCCGCGCCGACGCCAACGGCTTCTACCCCAAACCCAACACGCGCGATTGGCGCGAAATCTGACCGCCTGCCGCTGGAAGGAGCCGAATCATGCACCTGGATCGCCGCCGCTTCCTCAAGTTCGCCTGCGCCTCGCTGGCCGCGGCAACCTCATCGCCCGCGGCCGCCCGTCGTGCCCCGCGCAAACCCAACATCGTCCTGTGCATGGCCGACGACCAGGGCTTCGGCGACATGGCCTACAACGGCCACCCCGTCCTCCAGACGCCCAACTTCGATGCCTTCGCCGCGCAGGCCCTGCGCTTCGACCGCTTCTACGCGGCCGCCCCGGTCTGCTCGCCCACCCGCGGCTCGGTCATGACCGGCCGACACCCCAACCGCTTCGGCTGCTTCAAATGGGGCCACGGCCTGCGACCCCAGGAGATCACCGTCGCCGAGGCCCTCAAGACCGCCGGCTACGCCACCGGCCACTTCGGCAAGTGGCACCTCGGCTCAGTCCTCAAGGGCAGCCCCGTCAACCCCGGCGCCAGCGGCTTCGATGAGTGGTTCAGCGCCCCCAACTTCTTCGACAATGACCCCATCATGAGCCGCCGGGGCAAGGCCGTCCCGGCCCCCGGCGAAAGCTCCATGATCACCGTCGAGGCCGCCCTCGATTTCATCCGCAAACGCGCCAAGTCCCGCAAGCCCTTCCTGGCCGTCGTCTGGTTCGGCTCGCCCCACAACCCCCACCAGGCCCTCGACGAGGACCTCGCCCTCTATCCGGACGAGCCCGAGAACCGCCGCCACTTCTACGGCGAGATCACCGCCATGGACCGGGCGTTCGGGACGCTCCGCCACGGCCTGCGGACCCTGGGCATCGCCGACAACACCCTGCTCTGGTACTGCTCGGACAACGGGGGCCTGCCCAATCTGGGGTCCACCGGCGGCCGTGCGAACAAGGGCAGCATCTATGAAGGGGGCCTGCGCGTCCCGGCCGTCCTTGAATGGCCCGCCCGTATCACCGCCCCGCGCGTAACCGCCGTGCCCGCCAACACATTGGACATCTACCCGACGCTGCTGGAGATCGCCGCCGTCACCATGCCCGCCCAGCCGCCGCTGGACGGCATCAGCCTCGTGCCCCTCATCGACGGCCAAATGGACGCCCGCCCCCAGCCGATGGGCTTCTGGGACCACCCCACGCCCGGCATCACCACACCCAGCAAGCCCTGGATGGAGTCGCTCCACAAGGCCCAACTCGCCGGCCGCGACATCGACGCCCCCTCGCGACTGCGCCTCGACGCCGCCGAAATCAAGCAGCAATACCCCACCGACAGCTTCCCCGGCCATGCCGCCTGGCTCGACTGGCCCTGGAAACTCCACCGCATCGAGAATAACAACACCCGCGCCGGCCGATACGAACTCTATAACCTGGCCGACGACCCCATGGAGCAAACCAACCTCCATCCCGACCGCCCCAACCGGGCTCAGCCCATGAAGGAGCACCTCAACAACTGGCTCCTCTCGGTAGTCAACAGCCTAAACGGCAAGGACTACCGCTGACTCTGCCGCCCAGGGTTCTTCGACAGCGCAACCCGAAAAAGACAAGATTCCCGTTGACAAGGCCGCATTCCCGTGGTAGCGTTACACTTCGAGTGGGGTTCTGGAGTCTCGGGGCGGCTTGAGCCGGACTCATCGAACCCGAGTTCGAGTGCGACACAGCGGTCATGGATTCTGGAAAGGAACAGAAACATGAGACGGGGACTGGCTGTGGTAATTCTGTGGGGATTCCTCTCAGCAGTGTCTTGCGGATCGGTCTGGCTGGCTGCCGACAGTAACATGCCGGACCCGAATCAGGAGGTGACGGTTTACGTTCATACCGACACGCCCCTGTACCTTCTGAGCCTCTGGGCGCAGGCCGTCGGCGATGCGAACGTGACGGCCGTAATGGGGCCAAACGACTGCAATCAGTACGGCTGGGACGGCGGCTGGAATATCGACGGTTATTTCGACTCCGAGGGTTGGGTCGCGATGGGGGGTGTCGCATGGCCGAACGAGGCCAACGATGTCGTCGGCTATTTCACCTTCACCTACCACGGCGGCCAGGTGTCCGTCTCCGTCGCGGCCGAATGGAGCACTGGCTTCGACACCGACTGCCAACCGGCCGTGTTCTCCACCGCCCCGCTGCTCATCGGCGAGCCTGATCCTAACGAGTGGCTTTCGGGTGCCATGGGCGAGACGGGTGAGCAGTCCGAGCAAGTAGTCAGCATTGGGGCGCAGGAAGTCGACACCAACATGGCGGACGCGAACACACTCTGGATTACCGCACAATTCCGAAGGACCATCGTTCCCCCTGTCCAGCTGAGCGGGCCGAACAACAGCGCACTGCAAGAGCCTTATGCACGGTTCCCGGGCCTCGCCCTGGAGCAAACTCCAACGACCGGCGGCACAATGGGCATGGCGTTGCTGGACGGAGCCGTTTCTCTGTATGAGATTACACAAAGCACAATCCTCGACCCGGCCACAGTGTATTACGTTCCGAATCCCCCATTATACATACACAGCACGACATCGGAGGAAATCGATGTCGTGATTCCGTCGGATACGATGATTGTGGTTGCTCAGAACTGGCAGAGCTACGGGATCGTCGTCTGTGATCGAGCCAATGTTCACTTCGGTGCGCCCGCGCCAACGGCCACTCCGCCGACACTGCCCGTGTACCCCGGTGACGTAACCAATCCCGTTGCCCCTGTCTGGATAGTAAGCGAAGGCCAGTATCCGTTCTTCAACAACAGAATCGGCCTCCTTATCGAGCGCACCGCGGGCAAGCGCTCGCGAATAGAGAACATCTACCTGTGGGGTTTCTACTATGCGGTCAAGGTTGATCAGCAATTGGAGGCGCCCATATCAAACCTCTTCATCACCGGCTGTTATTGCGGTATCACGAGTTATGGCTCAAATCTCATTGCCAACTGCGTCGTTGACTTCTTTGGTGTTGGCAATTCGCAGTGGCCATACTGGGGCGTGGCCTTTGATTTTGAACCAACCAGCGCTGATCAGAGTATCCAGTTCCCGAATCCAGAGTACCAGATCAGCAATTGTCTGGCTAACGACGGCGACGTAGGTTATTGGGCGACGGGAAGCGATGAGTGGGATGTGCCCAATTACTGGGCGACGGACAGCGTCGCGGCGAACTGTTTCTATGGATATGCCTGCTGGAACGTGCTTGGAATAAGCATCGTCTGTCCCGGCCTGTACAACAATTACCAGGACAAGAATTTCGCCGAGATGCCATTTACGTACGCTGTCTACGAGACGAACGACCCCTTCGTCGGGGAGCAGAATGGCTACAGGATCTTCCTCAATCCTGATTCGCAGTTTGTCGACGCCGGCTCGTTTCTTTCTCCGTTGCCGGGCTGGACGACCCGGACGGACGGCGCGCCGGACGAGGGAATTGGAGATATCTGGCCGCATTATCAAACCACCGGGATCGACTTGAATCCCCGGGCCAATCTCAATGGCGACACGATATTGAACATGCCGGACCTGGCCGAGTTTCTGGATCAATGGCGAGTTGCCGACCCTTCCTCGGCAGATTTCAATCGTGACGGGAAGCTTGACTTCGCCGATGTTGCGGTATTGGGCGAGGACTGGCTGTCGAATAGTATGGCTCTGGTGATATTGGATCTTGAGTCACCGGCGGCTGTAGAACAGGGCAATGTCCGCGGCGTCATAGGGCTGCGTTTTGAAGACATTCCGCTCACAGCAGTGCTGGTATCCGTCTATCTGGACAACCAGCCCATAGGCGAGTTACAATTCGGCTGGGATACCGAAAACGACTGGATCACCTTTGACAGTAGCGCATTCCTGAACGGTTGGCATGTCCTTAGAACGATAACGACCGACATTTCCGGCAACGTAACCAACCACACGCCCGTTCCATTGTATTTCAACAACCTGCTCCACGGTGTTGTGGCCGGCGATCATTTCCATCCCAGCGAGGACTACGTATACAGCGGCTTCTACGATGGCGCCGCCATCTTGGAGGCCCAGCTTCTCGACCAGGACGATCAGGTCATCTGGTCAAGCACCCATGAGGGACCTCACGTAACAATCGTCGTTCCAGGCGCGACTTTCAGCGCCGAGTACTTCTGCCGACTCGTTGTCGCTGAAACAGACTCCGGCATGATGGCAATGGGCGAGCCCGACGCATCCAGCAGCGATACGGTCACATACAAGGACTTGACGAAGGAATTCAAGCAAGCCGATTGGCCAAACGGCGCCCGGATGGTCATAGTCATGCCAGACACAGATGTATACAAAGCCCGAAAACCTGCCATTAAGGCATGCGCGCAGGCCTGCGCTGATAGGGGAGTAACCTGGGTTGCCCTCTACTACAAGGATGTTACCCCGCAGAACCTCACATACCTCTTCACGAAACCCGCTGCGAAGTATGTCTATTGGCCTGGCCACGCCAATAGCCACGTCGGGCGCGATGTGCGCCACGGAATCGAAGGTGTGCCCAGGACCCATGCCCTGTGCTGGAAGCACACGGAAAGGAGATGGCGCCGGGACAAATGGGAGAAGATCGGGGCGTTCTGCCGACTTAATTGGAATGAGCCCTTGCCCGATGACTGGGACGCTAGAGGTTTCGACTTGTGGAGCCTTGGGATGCATGATTCATGGAATAAGAAGATCGTATTTCATGACGGCTGCTACAGTGCTGTATATTGGGACATGGCGGCAGCCTACGGGGTGTTTTCATTGCAGGGCTACGGTAGTCTGGACCAAATCTACATTGGCTGGAAGGTGCCTGTCGACACGTCTTCTGAACGCCTGGGGGAGTGGCTGCTGGGGGATACCACTGCCGGTGTCGAGATGTTCTGGGAAAGAATGGGGCGCGGCGATAGCATCCATCAAGCCTTCAACCATGTGGGAGTCTACGGGAGCCGCCCTACGCGGGAGAGTTTCTTTGGTCCGGACGCTCTTTACGGCGATGATAACGACAATATAACCTTCTATGGGCACGGGGTAGTGAACAAGAACACCATAAGGCTGGAATAGGGCATTCCAGGATGTTATTAGTATGAAACAGCGTAAAGTTGCGATATTTGCGTTCGTCGGACTGGTTGCCCTGCTCCTTTCCCTGATGGTGAAGGTCGTTTTCTTCCTGGCACTCCGCCCGCGAGTGACGGTTGACTACGTGGCCCAGCTTAACGAATTATCCCGTCCGGCTGAGTACGACCCGGACCGCAACGCCGCCCCGTTTTATCAACTGGCTTTCGATGCATTTGTCGAACCGCCCGAGGAACTGCCGATGCTGGACTATACCGACCGGCCGGGTGACTTCAACGATGCCGAGCAGGCATTATTGCGAAGCTGGTTTGCCTCGAACGAGCGGGCCCTTGGGTATTTCCACGAAGCAACGACGAGACCATACTACTGGCTGGAAAGACACTCCGAACGTGACAACATGATAACCGGAATACCCTATCGTGAGTTATCCCCTTTGAATCAATTGGCCAAAGCGGTCGTCTGGGCCGCCAAGTTCGAGGCCGCTCAGGGCCGACCCGAAGTCGCCTGGCAATACATACTCGATTGCTATCGCGCAGGCGGTCACAAGTGCAGCGCGAATCTCCTTATCATGGAACAGCACTTCGGCCTTGGCCTCAGGGAGCAGTCGGTCAGGGGCGCTGCGGTTATTCTTGATTCCTCGCGGGTCGGTACGGCCGTCCTGAAGCGGCTTCAGGACGACTTGCAGCAAGAGCTAGACAGTGACACATACATTCCGGGAGCGGCGGCGGAAAGACTCGAAGACTACGATGCGCTGCAGTTGGCGTTTGTACATCACAGTAAGGGAACCGGACGCTTGTGGTGGAGAGCGTGCCGGGGCGTCGTAATACTCTCGACCGGGGAAGACGCCAGGAGGATGGAGCGTCAGTTCAGGTGGAGTTGGATTCTCGGTCCGACCCGTAACGAGGCGGCCGAGCAGATCGAACGGACCTTTTCTCTTTTCAATCAGCTCGTTGACAAGACGCCGTGGCAGATCAAATCAGGCAGCGTCGATTATTTCAGACAGGTCAGGGCGATCAATACCCGCCACGCGGCGTTGGAGATTATGCGCATAGGCATAGACCCGGAACCACTCCTTCATGCGTATCACAAGACAAGGCTTCAAACCGACGCGTTGATAGCCGTCCTTGCGATTCTGCGTTACAAGGCCGATCACGCCCAACTGCCTGAATCGCTCGACGTTCTATCCGCGGGAGGATATCTGCAGGCTGTTCCGGAGGATCCATACAGCGGTGCTCCTCTGGTCTACCGGCTGGCGGATGATGGGTTCCAGTTGTACAGCATCGGCCCGAATTTCACGGACGACAACGGTGCATCGGGCTTGGATATTGTCTGCTGGCCTGTTGAAAAGCCCAAGGACCCCTCACAGATCCCGGGCGATTTCTACAGCGGCACGCCCAAGGCCAATTGGCAGTGAGACTGCGACATACAAGACCCACGCTCAGAACACCATCGCCGCGTAGCCGACGCTCTCGGCGCCGGTCGAGCCCATTTTCTTGCGCATGATCTCGTTGCTGTTCGTATGGGCCAGCAGCACGCCCTCGGTCTTGCCCAGGACCCTGGCGGCCGAGATAGTCGCCGCGGCCGCCCCGGCCCCGCACGCATTGCACTTCTCGGCGCTGCCGGCCAGCAGCCCCCGGGCATCCATCGCCCGCGCCGCCTCGATAAAGTCCCGGTCGTTGACCTCGCTGGCCCATTTCTGCCCCTGCGGCCCGACGCCCATCGGCGCAAAACCATACCGCGGCCCATAGTGCGTCAGGTCCGTCGAGCCGATGCACACCACCTTCTTGCCGCCATCCCGCACGATCCGGCCGACCGCCTCGCCCATCGCCATCGCCCGCTCCCTCGGCGGCACGACAATCGGCACAATCCGCGCCTGCTCGAACAGATGCTGCACGAACGGCACCTGCACCTCGATACTGTGCTCGCCCCGGTGCGCCCGCGGATCCTCCACGGCCGTGCCCGTCTCCAGGATTGCCGCCGCCAGCTCCTCGTCAACCGCAATCTCCCCGACCGGCGTCAGCCACCGGCCCCGCGCAAAGACCGCCGGCTCGGACCCGAAATACCCGTGCGCCGCCCCGAAGATCACGAAGGTATCCACCTGCTCGTGCCGCTGGCGGACCGCCTCGAACACCATCGCCGCCAGCGACCCGCTGAACACCCAGCCAGCATGGGGCACGATACCCCCGACAATCGTCTGCGGCAGGGCCCCCTGGATCGCCCCCTCCACCGGCCGCTCCGCCAGGCACTCCATCAACTCCGCCAGGCACGCACGCTGGGCCCCCGGATAGAACTGACCTGCAACGACGGGCTGTCTGGTTTCCATATCGAGCCCCCTTGCGCTTGCATCAGCCGACACCGGCCGTTATTATGGCGCCGTCAACAGGACCGGCGCACTATTCTACCGCCCCGCAACCACCCGTTCAAGCGCCGGCAGAAAATCGTAACCACAGGCCGCAAAAGAGGTTATAAGACACACGACTAGCGACTATACTCGCTTCCGCCTGACCCACTCACGGAGGACACAGGAAATGGCCACCAACACTCACACGCCCATCGCCATCGTCATGGGCTCCGACAGCGACCTGAAGGTCATGCAGGCGTGCATCCAGTTGCTCGAGACCTTCGACATCTACCCGGCCGTCCGCATCATCTCGGCCCACCGCACCCCGCAGATCGCCGCCGAGTTCGCCGAGTCCGCCGCGGCCGCCGGCATCAAGGTCGTCATCGCCGCCGCGGGCATGGCCGCCCACCTGGCCGGGGCGCTGGCCGCCCGAACGCCGCTGCCGGTCATCGGCGTGCCGCTGGACGCCGGCCAGGGGCTTGGCGGCATCGATGCGCTGCTGTCGACCGTGCAGATGCCGCCCGGCGTGCCCGTCGCCACGATGGCCATCGGCAAGCCCGGCGCCAAGAACGCCGCCATCTTCGCCATCCAGGTCCTGGCCCTGTCGGACCCGGCCCTGGCCCACAAGCTCGCCGACTTCCGAACCAGCCAGCAACAGAACGTCATCGCCAAGGACGCCGCCATCCAGTAGAAGCCCGCCCCGCCGTCGTGGGCAAGACCCATCCCAAGATGTTCTTCCTCTTGGTTCAAGCGGTACGACACATGGCAAAACAGGAATACACCGCCCACCAACGGGCCATCATCAACCGGTACTACGACAACCTCGACGCCATCATGCTCCAGAAGGTCTCGGAGCTGGTCTCCGAACTCTACCTGGCCGAGGGCCAGGCGAAGAAGGACCGCCTCTGGCAGCGTGTCGAGGCCGCCATGGCCAAGCTGCACATCCCCCCGGCCATCGCCGAGCACATCATGGCCAAACGCGACATCCAGATTCTGGCCAAGAATCTTCAGGACTGGCTCAATCCGAAGAACCGCCGAAAATAGGCCGGCCGCGGCGGGCACGCGGGCCGTCCGAGAACGATTTGCTTGGGTCGCCGGTCCCCCCGGTGATATACTGGCGGATGAGCCCATTGCCCGGCAACCGCCACCAGAGACGATCTCAAGACTATGGCCCAGAAATACCTGCCCACGACGAAGGCTTACTCCACGACGGACCTCGGCGATCTGTCCATCAACGACATGTTGCACTATTTCGAGGCCAGAGGGGCCCTGCGGGTCTCGGACCTGCACATCAAGACCGGTTCGCCCCCGGCCTATCGGATCGATGGCGACCTGATCAAGCTCAAAGGCCCCAAGGTCACCGCCGACGTCGCCAAACAGCTCATCTACCCGCTGCTGAGCGAGCAGAACCTGGCCAAGCTCGAGGCCAACCTCAGCGTTGACTGCTCGCATCGCGTCGGCTCGCTGCAGTTCCGCATCAACATCTTCATGGAGAACGACGGCGTGGCGGCGGCCATCCGCGCCCTGTCGCTGGACATCCCGAAAATCGACGACATCGGTTTTCCCAACGACGTCTGGAAGAGCATCGTCAGCCGCAAGCAGGGCCTGGTCCTGCTGACCGGCATCACCGGGGCGGGCAAGTCCACCACCATCGCCAGCCTGATCGACCGCATCAGCGAGACCAGCGCCCGGCGGATCATCACCATCGAGGACCCCATCGAGTACCTCTTCCCGCAGAAGAACTGCATGATCAGCCAGCGGGAGGTCGGCCGCGACTGCAAG
>DSDB01000595.1 GCA_011057845.1 Phycisphaerales bacterium
CGTCTCGCTCTAGGGGTACCTATTATACTCGATTGGGGTGGGAAAAGCAAGTTCGTATTTCGTATTGCATCGTTCGTATTTCGTCCATCGTGCCTCGTGCCTCGTCTGTCGGGCGGTCCTGGGGTTGACTGAGGGGCGGGTTGGGGGGAGAATGTGGGAGGATGCCCGTCGGGGTTTGTGTGGTGTTGGCGGGCGGTTTTGGTGTTGGCAGGTGGTTTTTGGTTTGGGAGGTTACTGCGATGGAGAAGTTGTATGATTCGGAAACGGGATGCTGTCCGCGGTTTGAGCCGGGGCCGTGGGACCAGAAGGAGGTGGTGCTGGACAATCGGCTGTTCGTGAAGGACCGGGTGCGGAGCTTTCTGCATATCCCGCTGAATTTCGGCAAGGTGATGGTGCGGAATATGGAGAAGATTTCCGCGGCCGGGGCTCTGGCGCCGGAGCCGCTGATGCTGTGCGATGAGAACTCGCTGTGGGGGTCCGACGTCTATATCGCGGTGTCGAAAGAAGTGCCGGATGTGGAGAACGTGCGGATTTCGGGAACGTTCCTGACGAAGGTGTTCGAGGGGTCGTACAAGGATATCCGCAAGTGGATCGGGCAGATGCAGCAGTACGTCGCGGGTAAGGCCCGACAGATGAAGAAGATGTACTTCTTCTATACGACCTGCCCCAAGTGCGCCAAACACTACGGCAAGAATTACGTGGTCATTCTGGCCCAGGTATGACGCCGGCAATGGAGGGGCCAGGAGGCGAGCCGGCCGCGTGGGCAAGAACGGCACTTGCCCATCCTACCGGCGTCACGTAGACTCCAAGGAACGTTGGAGCATACATGGGGAATCTGGAGGATGCAATACTGCCAGCGATCAGTGGGTGATCTGGAAGTCGCGGAGGGCGGAATCAGGGGGCTGGTCGGTGATCTTCACATCGCGGATGTAGTCACCGAAGTAGTCTTTGAGGTCGGCCAGGCAGGCGTCGATGTCCTCGCCTTCGCCCTGGGCAAACATCTCGACCGTGCCGTCAGGCTGATTGCGGACAAAGCCGGTCAGGTCGTGGCGACGGGCGTATCGAAGGGTGGCGAAGCGAAAACCCACGCCCTGGACGGTTCCTGTGAAGATGATGTGTCTGGCGAGCATTCTTCTCGAATTGTGTATTGCGTATTGCGTTGGTTGAGGCCGCCTTCGGCGGCGGCTTTTACATTGGGTATTGTGGGGGAGCTGGGTGAACCCTTTTGTCAGGGTGACGTATGGAGGGCGGATTGTCAAGGGGGCGTTTGGGCCGGTGGGTTGGCGTAATCCGGCGTAAACGCAGCAATTCGGCCGGCCGGGCAAGACGGGCGGTTGCCGATAATATCGCACGCGAGGCGTGTGAGAGGGCCTGAAAAGCCGGTTGGGAGCCGGTGTCCGGAGAATCGTCGTTTGGCGGGGTTGGAATACGGGTTCGCGCGGGGCGGCGGCGCGGGTATAATTCTGTGTTTTGCCGGAAGCGGCATGGTGTTATGACTCAAGACAAGAAACAATTTGAAGAACTGGCCGAACAGATCTACCAGCTCACAACGCTGGTGGCGGGCCGACTGTCTTTGCAGGAGGTGCTCGACCGGCTGGCCGAGGCGGCGGTCAAGATCGTCGGGGTCAAGGCCTGCTCGATCCGCCTGCTGGACGAGGAGGCCGGCGACCTGAAGATGCGCAGCACTTACGGTCTGAGCGAGGCGTACCGCAACAAGGGCGTCGTCTCGAAGGACGATCCGGTGATTGAGGCCGCCTTTTCGGGCCAGGCGGTGATCCTGGACGATATGCGCGTCGACGGCCGGGTGCAGTACAAAGAGGCCACCATCGAGGAAGGGCTCGTCAGCCAGTTGACCGTGGCGATGATGTTCCGGGGCGAGCCCATCGGCGTGCTGCGTCTGTACAGCCCGCAGCCGTGGCGGTTCGGCGAAGACGATATTCAGTTGGCGCGGGCGGTGGCCTCCCAGTGCGCGGTGGCCATCACGAACGCCCGCCTGTACGCCGAGGCACTCGAGGGCGAGCGGATGGCCGAGCAGATGCGGCTGGCGGGCCTGATCCAGCGGAAGATGATCCCTCAGAGCGCCCCGCAGATCGAGGGCCTGGACATCGGTTGCACATATATCCCGTGTTTCGACGTCGGCGGGGACCTGTACGACTTCCTCGAGTTGGGCGAGGGCAAGCTGGGGGTGGCCATCGCGGACGTCATCGGCAAGGGGATGCCGGCGGCCCTGATGATGAGCGGCTTTCGAAGCGCCCTGCGGGCTTACGTCGATATCGAAGGCGACAACATCGCGGCCGTGGTCAACCGGCTCAACCGGATCGCCTGCCGCGAGTGCGGGCCCGGCGAGTTCATCTCGTTGTTCTACGCCGTCATTGACGCTCGGGCCCGGACCATCACATACTGCAACTGCGGGCATGAGCCGACGCTGCTGCTGGGCGTCGACGGGACCCGCGATCTGGACACGGGCGGATTTGTGCTGGGGATCATGCCGGAGGCCGCATACGAGATCGAGACCGTTGAACTGAAAGAGCATGAGAGCCTGATCTTCTACACCGACGGGCTGATCGACGCGGCGAACTTCGACCGCGAGTTGTGGGGGCGCGAGCGGCTGATCCATACGGCCCGGCGTTTTATGCACTGCTCGGCGGTGTCGATGATCCGGCATATCCTGGGGTATCGGCGGCGGTTCGTGGGGCTGGCGCGGCAAATTGACGACACCAGCATGGTGGTGGTGCGTCTAGGCTCGGCGGGGGACTGCCCTTGCCCATCGGAGGACTGTGTCGGACCATGAGAAACCTCGTGATCACCATCGATGGACCGGCCGGCAGCGGCAAGAGCACGGTGGCCAGAAGGCTGGCCGAGAGGCTCGGGGCGAGTTTCCTCGACACCGGTGCGATGTACCGGGCCGTAACGCTGGCGGCGATGAACGCCGGAGTCGACCTGACCGATGAGAAGGCCCTGGGGCAGATCGTGGATAACCACCGTTTTGAATTCTCTCAGGGGCCGGAGGGGATGGAGGTTCGCATCGACGGCCAGGATATGACCGAGGCGATACGCGGCGAGCGGGTTACATCGAACTCCCGTTATATCGCGTCGGCACCGCAGGTCCGCCGGCGTCTGGTGGAGATGCAGCGGTTATTTGCGCGGCAGCACGGCCGGATCGTAACCGAGGGGCGGGACCAGGGAACGGTCGCCTTCGGCGATGCGGATGTGAAGTTCTACCTGACGGCGGAGGCCTCCGAGCGAGCGAGACGGCGCGCCGCCGAGTTGCTTGCCAGGGGCGAACACGTCAGCGGCCGCCGGATGCAAGAGGATATCGAGGCCAGAGACCGCCGCGACATGGAGCGGGAGATCGGACCGCTGAAACCGGCGCCGGACGCCACCGTGGTCGATACGACCGACATGGGTATTGAGGCCGTCGTGGACGCATTGGAGGCCGTCGTTCGCGAGAGATGCTCCTGAGAACCTTAAAACGCATGTGGTATTGGTACGCGGTCTGGGGCTGCCGGCTGTTCTGTTGCGTTTTCTTCAATATGAGCATCCGCGGGCGCGAAAACGTGCCGCGCAAGGGCCCGTTCGTCCTGGTCGGCAATCACCAGTCGTTCTTCGACCCGCTGTTCTGCGGGATGCACCTCAAGCGGCATTTGTACTTCCTTGGCCGCGATACGCTGTTTGCCAACCGCATGTTCGGTTGGCTGATCGGCTCGATGAACACCATCCCCGTGCGGCGGGGTGAGGCGGACTTTTCGGCGATCCGAAGGGTCATCGCGGTCCTGCGCAAGGGAAACGGCATCTGCGTCTTCCCGGAAGCCACCCGCAGTCCCAACGGGCGCATTGCCAATTTCAAGCCGGGATTCGGCCTGTTGTGCCGGCGCAGCAACGCGACGGTGGTTCCCGTCCTTATAGAGGGGGCCTACGAGGTCTGGCCCCGCCACGAGAAATGTTTCGCCCCGGGCGCGCGTGTGGTCGTATCCTACGGCCAGGCCATCACGCCCGAGCAAGTGCGTGAAATGACCGATCAGGAGCTGGCCGCCAGACTGACCCGCCGGATTCGGACGATGCAGAACCAATGCCGAATTGAACAGGGCAAGGAGCCGTTTGACTACACGCCGCAGGGGTTTGGATAGCGTAGCACGTCGCCGGGGTTCGGTGAACAAAAGATGATATGTGATGAAGGAACATTTAACGATGACGACGAAAGCCGCTGTTTGGATTATCGCCCTGGGCACTATGAGTCTGACCACGATACGTTTGTGTGCCTTCGGACAAGCCGGCGCACCGGCCGCGGACTCCAACGCCCCCGACGCCAATGGTCCGACGATCGTGCTCGATTACAGCGCCGGCGGCCGGATGAACCCCACGGAGGACTTCATGTATTTCGTGCCGCTGATTTCGCCGACGCTGGTGCGGCGGGAAATCAGCGAGGGTAACACGCAGACGGGCCGGATGGTGTCGGTCACATGGCAGCGCGACGCCGGGCAATTCACCTGCGTCTGCGTCTTCAAGATGGTGGGCAACGGCACGCAGACCTATTACTTCGACCCCAGGCAGATGATCGACCACAACCTCAAGGAGCACCCGAAGGGCGAGCCGCTGAAGAACATACTGGACTACATTCAGTTCCACGGCGAGGGCGAGGGCCGCATGGAGGCGCGGGGCCGCCTGGTCAACGACCGGTCGATTGTGGATCAGGTGGATGTTCATTTCGTCAATAACAAGAGCGATGTCAGCCCGGTGACGATTCGCCTGTACAGCGTCAAGTCCAAGGACGGCCGGTACGACTATGACAACGGGTACAACCGCATTATCGCCCGGGTCGAGACGCTGTCGTTCAAGCGGACGGATGACACGCCGAAGATGGGCATCAAGATCACGTCGCTGAAGAACGAAGGCGCCAAGGAGGGCCTATGGTCGAGAGTCAAGGCCACCGTGGTCAATCTGTTCATTCCCCCGCTGGAGGTGGACAAGCTGGGTAATCAGACGATGATCGACTTCGGCCGCGCCGTGTATCGGGGCGAACCGACATTCACGTTCCCCAGGGCGCGCAACCTGCAGGAAATGAGAAGGGCCGCCGGGGCGGGCAGCGCCGGCGCGAAGGGCCGTTGAGCAGGGTTCGAATCGCGACGGCGGTGGAATATCCTTTATGAACGAGGTCCAGAACAGTGGAATGATTCGCAGGAAGATGCAGGCATACTGGTATCGCTTCGGGCGGTGGTTGTGCAAGGTGTTCTGCGTACTGTTCTTTCGATTGCGCACGTATGGCCAGGACAACATCCCCGGAGAGGGGCCGTTCATTGTCGTATCGAATCACCAGAGCTATCTGGATCCGATTTTCTGCGGCGTGGGCGTGCATCGTGACATCTGCTACATGGCGCGGGATACGCTGTTCCGCAACCGGATACTCGGCAAGGCCATCGCGTCGGTCAACGCGATTCCCGTCAAGCGAGGCAGCGCGGACCTGACGGCCATTCGCAAGGTCATTGAGAAGTTGAACCTGGGGATGGGCGTGTGCCTGTTTCCGGAGGCGACGCGCAGCCCGGATGGGCGGGTGGCCGCGTTCAAAGGGGGATTCACGATTCTCTGCAAACGAACGGACGCCATGATCGTGCCGACGGTCATCGACGGCGCCTACGAATGCTGGCCCCGGCACAGGAAGCTCTGGTCGCGCGGCCTGGTGGTCGTCTGCTACGGCGAGCCGATCTCCTCGGCGCAGGCCAAAGCGATGGACGACCGGGCCCTGGCGGACCTGCTGACCCGGCGTATCCGGACCATGCAGCACAAGTGGCGGAAAAAACTGGGTAAGGAGCCCTTCGATTACTCCTCTGAAGCCGAATTCGATAATAATCCCCGGCCCGACGGCCGATAAACGCCTGTTGGCGCTTGTGGAAACGGGGCGCCCGGTTACAATCAGGTCTATCCCGTCGTGAAGGGGGCCTCGCAACGGAGATAGGGTCTTCAAGAAGCATTTCAGGTGTTCAATGACGCACAAGATACCACTGGACAAACTCAAGGGAATCCCCACGACGCTGCTGTTGCCGCTGCGGGGCAGATGCCTCGAGACGCGGCGTTATGACGGCATCATCCACGATCCGAAGTCGGTCGAGATCGCCGATTCGCTGGACCACGACTTCAATCTGCACGACGTGCCCTGGGACGGGCAGGTCATGCTGGCGGTGCGGACCGAGATCCTCGACGAGGCCACAAGGGAATTCCTCAACCGGCATCCGGATGGGGTCGTGGTGAATCTCGGGTGCGGACTGGATACCCGCGGGCATCGCATGGATAACGGGCGGGTTAGCTGGTACGACCTGGACCTGGCGGAGTGTATCGACATCCGGCGATGCTTCTTTGAGGAAAGCGCCCGCCATCGGTTTATCAGCAAGAGCGTGCTCGATTTCTCGTGGATGGACGACATCGAGAAAGGGCGAAAGACCCTGTTCATCGCCGAAGGGTTGCTGATGTACTTCCGCGAGGCGGATGTCCGGCGGATTCTGCTGGCAATCAAGGAGCAGTTCCCCGATTCGGAGATTCTGTTCGAGGCGTATTCCCGACTGATGAAGATCTGCTCCTGGCATCGCTTCCATCGCCGTCGGCAGCGGCATATCAAGGAGGCGTTTTCCATGTTCAAATGGGGGTTGTGGTCCGCCCGGGGGATGGAGCGATGGAGTCAGGGCATCCGCCTTCTCAAGGAATGGCACTACCTGGACCGGCACCACCGGCGATGGGGGTGGCTGCGGCATCTGCGTCTGATTCGGCCGCTGCGGACGGGAATGCGGATCGTCCACCTGCACTTCCTGCCGGCGCTGAGCTGAGGGCCGCCACGCCACGGAGAAAACCCAAAACGAAAAAGGCCAAATGCAAAACCACAGCCCGAAACCCTGAGAAACCATCCCAAAACTGTCACCCTGACCCTGGGCGCAGCGAAGGGGAAGGGTCTGGGCGTCGAAAACGAGAGATTCCTCGCTCCGCTCGGAATGACAAGCAACGTTTTGGGGTAGTTATTCAACCCTCCGCGCGCCGGGGCAAAGGGTCGGCTTTGGATTTTGGGCCGTGGTCCTGGGTTTGTAGATGTCCATGCGGCGTGGACAATGACAGGGTCTTGCGGATGGATGCGCCGTCGGCCAGAATAGCGTGGCCTGTCGTGAGGTGGTATCTCATGGCCGACAGGCATGGATACAACCAACATCAAGGAGTGTGCCGATGAGACGCGTGTCAATGCCGAGGGTTGCGGCTCTGGTTCTGGTTATGGCGGCCGGGCGGCTTGGGGCCGGGGAACTCATGTATCCGGGCAGGGAGTGGACCTCCAGAACACCCGGGCAGGCGGGGCTGGATGAGGGCAGACTCAAGGAATTGGCCCAATATGCGGGCGGCTGCGGCTGCGTGGTGCGGGGCGGCTACATGGTGTACACCTGGGGCGAGGTCGGCCGCCGTCGGGATGTTGCCTCGGCCGTCAAACCCGTGTACATGCACTTCCTGCTTCGGGCGGTCCAGGACGGCAGGCTGGCCAGTCTGGATGAGCCCGTGGTCAAGCATGAGGGCCGCCTCAATGACCTCAACGAGGACCTGGGCTACAAGGACCGCCGGATCACATGATTGAAGAAAACCGCCACCGGCTGCGTATAATTTCACAGCTTCGCCCGGACCGCCGGCAGGCGTATGGTGCAGGTGTCAAGGCAGGATGGACTGTAAGGAGCATTGACTTATGAACGATGTGCAGATTTTCACGGTTCCGATCCTGATGGGGATCAACATTCAGCAGTACAAGGGCATCGTCATCGTCCGCAACGTCCGTGCGGTCAATATCATCCGCGATTTTTTCACGTCGTTTCGCGACATCTTCGGCGGGCGCAGCGAGTCGTATCAGGAGGTCATGCGGCAGATGCAGGACGATGTCGTCCGCGAGGCCAAGGAGGAGGCCATCCGGCTGGGCGCCAATGCGATTGTGGGTTTCGAGCTGGACTACGAGACCGTCGGATCGAAGAACAAATCACTGCTGATGGCCTCGGCGCGCGGGACCGCGGTCGTTATCTGACGGGCCTTGTGTCCGCGCACCGTTGCGTGATATGGGTGGCGTCCGCGGAAAGGGCGAGTGGTCCCGTACAAGACCGGGATGCTCATGCTGCGCTCCGCATGACAAGGGACGGTCGGCATTGTACGCAGGTGGCTCCGTTCAGACGATCAGGGACTGGGGATCAGGCTGTTGAGCCAGACTTCAAGGTGCGTGTAGCCGCCGGCGTCGGGGGCCGGTTTGTTGGCGTCGGAGGGATCGGAGGGGTCGAGGCCGTGGGCCTTCTCCCACGCATCGGGAATCCCATCCTTGTCGCTGTCTTTCGGCGCGTCGGCCGACCGCAGGTCGGGCCAGCCGCCGACCTCCGCTTCATCGTTGATGATCCGGCCGGTTCCCTTTCGGACCTCATCGACGATACGGGCATCAACGCTGTCGCGTCTGGGAAGCGATGCGCCGGCGTGGGCCAGCACGCTCTCGAAGGCATCCAATGGCGATTGGGTCGTCACAAGCGCTGTCCGGATGGGCGACGACTGCTTGTAGGCCGCCGCCTGTGCGTCGGAGAATCTTGAGAAGGTCACGAGCGACCAGGGGTGCGCGGGGACTTTGCCGTTCATGGCGTTGTCCGCGAAGTACGCCGTCGCCGTCGGCGTTGATTCCGAGAAGGCCAGGGCGCCCGATGAATTGGGGCCGGCCTTGTAGTAGTTGCCGACGAAGTTCATTCTCGTGATGCTGTTGCTGCCCGGTCCGTCGGCGTTGTATCCGGCGGAACTGCCCGCCCAGTTATAGACCACGTTGTTACGGAAATCGAAAATGAAGCCCTCGGGGTCTTTCGAGCGGTCGTTGTAGTTGCCGGGCCGGGGCGAGCGGCCGCGATGATGGGCGTAGAGATTGTGGTGGAAGCTGTAGCCGTTGCCCCAGCCGCCGCGGATCAACGAGCCGTAACCGTGGGCGCCCTTGGCGTGGACGGATTGGTTCAGACTCTCGGAGATAATGCACCACTGGACGGTGACATTGCCCAGTTGGCCGGAGGTCGAAGCCGAAAGCGTCTCATCGACGGCCCAGCTTGCGGAGCAGTGATCGAGGATGATATTGCGGCCGCCGCTGATGGAGATGGCGTCGACTTCCTTGCCCAGATTATCCCCCGGCCGACACCGCAGATACCGCACCATCACATGGTCGGCGGCTATCGTCAGGGCCTCGTCCTTGAGGCAGATGCCGTCGCCGGGGGCCGTCTGGCCGGCGATGGTGATATAGGGTTCGCGGATCGCCAGGGCCTTCTTGAGGGCGATGGTGCCGGAGACGCGGAATATGACCGTTCGCGGGCCTTGGGTCTCCACGGCCGTGCGAAGGGAGCCGGGGCCTGAATCGTCGAGGTTCGTCACGAACAACACCTTGCCCCCGCGCCCCCCTACGGCTTCGGCGCCAAATCCCTCGGCCCCGGGAAAAGCCGGCAACCCCCATACCCGCCCCAAGAGCAACAGGAACATCATCGTCATCACAGTATACTTCATGGCCGGGACCATCAAGAGGGACAGAGGAAGACCATAGACCCAAGACGCACGACACACGACGTATGACACACGAGACAGGCAATAGGCAATAGAATGGGCGCCGCTGAAGGCGGCTTCGACCGACGCAATACGATATACGATATACGAACGACGAAATTCAACGGACCATGACCTGCCCGCCGTCGGCCACGAGAGTCTGGCCGGTAATCATCCGGGCCTGGTCGGAGCACAGAAAAACGACGGCGTCGGCAATATCCTGGCCCTTAATCTCGCGGTTGATGGACTGCCTGGCGGTGTAGTAGCCGATGACCTCTTCGGGCTTGATACCGTGTTTCTTGGCACAGACCTTCATGTATTCGGGGTTCCATATCCTGGAGCCCTCGAAGACGTTGCCCGGCGCCACGCAGTTGACGCGGATGTCGTGCGCCCCTAGTTCCATCGCCCAGCCGCGGGCCATGTGGATCTCCCCGGCCTTGGTGGCGTTGTAGGCGGTGTTGTTCTTGCTGGCGTCGAGGCCCGTTTTTGAGCTGATATTGACGATGTTACCGCCGATGCCCTGCTCGACCATGATGCGGGCGGCCTGCCGAGCCATCAGGAAATAGCCCGTCAGGTTCACCTCCAGCGCCAGCCGCCACTTGTCCACGGGCATATCGACCAGCGCGTACGGCGGCGCGACGCCCGCGGCGTTGACAAGAATGTCCAGCCCGCCCCAGTTATTCAGGACGCTCTGGAAGGCGTCGCGGACACTGTTCTCATCAGTCACATTGCAGTTGACAACCAAGACGCCGGCCCCGGCTGGTGCAGCATGGTCTTCCAGGCCATGCTGCACGGGCTGGAAGCCCGTGCTACGGTTGGC
>DSDB01000490.1 GCA_011057845.1 Phycisphaerales bacterium
GCCATAATCCGCCAACGTATGAAGCTCCGGACAAGACGCTACATCCTGATTGTGCTGGCACTTACGGCCGCACGGCCCGCGTTAGCAAGCCTCACCAGCGACATCGACGCCGTTCTAAGGCGGTCGTCGGTCAGCCGGGTACAGTTCTCCATCCGCGTCGTCAACCCGGCGACCGGCCGCGAACTCTACGCCCGTAACGCTCGCACGCCCCTGATCCCGGCCTCCAACATGAAGTTGATCGCCTCGGCGGCGGCACTGCACTACCTGGGGCCGACCTACGAATACTGCACGGTCGTGGCCCGCAGCGGCCCCGATCTGGTCGTTATCGGCGGCGGCGACCCGCTCCTGGCCGACGAGAAGACCGACCGAGCCCGCGGCCGCGAGCCTCTCTGGATTCTCAAGGATATCCACGGCGTTCTTAAAGCCAACGGCATCAAGACCGTCCGGAACATCATCATCGACACCGCCTTCTTCGACCAGCAGCGGGTCCACCCAAGCTGGCCCGCCAAGGACCTCAACCGCTGGTTCGCCTGCGAGCTCAGCGGCCTCAATTTCAACGACAACTGCATCACCGCCACGGCCATCAACCGCTCCGGCCGCGTTTCCATCATTATCCAGCCCGAAACCGACTTCGTCCGCTTCACCAACAAGGTCCAGCCGACCACCTCCCGCGACGACGCCTTCGGTTCATACCGCACCGCCGAGCCCAACCGCCTCGTCTTCTTCGGCACATGCCGCGACCGCCAGGGCCCGGCCGACATCGCCATCGAACAGCCCGCTCTCTATTTTGCCACCTGCCTGGCCGAACACCTCCGCAAGAATGGTATTCCCGTCACGGGTAGCCTCACCGAGAGTCCAAATGGCTTCCAAGGCGATCTCGAACCGCTGACGATCTACAAGACACCCATCGCTGACTGCCTCAAACGGTGCAACAAGAACAGTCTGGGCCTCGTGGCCGAGGCGCTCGTCAAGACCATCGCCGCCGAGAACGCGCCCGGCCGGCGCTATGGAAGCTGGACGTTTGGCAATGAACACATCGGCCGCTACCTTGTGGGCCTGGGTATCGACCCGGCCGAATTCAAACTCGACGACGGCTCGGGCCTGAGCCGGGAGAACCGCCTTACCGCCAATGCCGTCTCAGTCGTCCTGCTGGATATGTACCGCGGCAACAACTGGCCGATGTTCGGCGATTCACTGGCGACAGGGGGGGAGGATGGCACCATCGGCGGCTACTTCACGCAGGAACGCTACCGGGGCCGAATCCTCGCCAAGACCGGCTATGTCAGCGGCGTCAACGCCCTCTCCGGCGTCTGCAAGACCGATTCCGGCGACATTGTCTTTTCCATCCTCGCCAACAACTCCGCCGGCCGCGGCCCCCTCAACGACATCGCCAAGGCCATCGTCGACAACCACTGATGGCCCGCAACATCTCCCGCGGCCCCTACTCGGGATCCGGACGAGGCGCTCCCATGGCGGCCATGACGCCCCGGAAGATGCACGTGTTGTCCATGTATCGGCCGCGAACGGGGTCGGTCTTGTCGGCGAATCGGTCAAACAGGTCGCTGCCGGCCCCTCTGCAGTAGAACGGGACGAGCGAATTCGTATGTGATGTGCTGTGCCATTCCACGGCCGGGTCCTTGCCTGGGCCGTTGTTCACAATGGGATTCCAGACGGGCCCGCTGTCCTTCTCGCCGGAGTCCGGCCCCGTGAGATAGCCGCACTCATGGTCCGAGGTGACAATCAGGAGCGTCTGCTGCCAGGAGCTGTTTTCGGTCACCCACTGAACGACCCGCGTCATGGCCTCGTTGAAATCGATCTGTTCCTCTATCAGGCGACCCGCCTGATTGTCATGGCTGGCCCAGTCCACCGCGCCCCCTTCAATCATGAGAAAGAAGCCGTCAGGGTCGTCGTCGAGCACATTGATCGCGGCCGTCGCCATCTCCGCCAGCGTCGGCACATCCCCATTGAACGGAACCTCAAACGCCCTCGCCTTGCCATTGCCGCTTCGCTTCTGTTGAAGCGTACTGCGCTTCTTTGCAATCGCAATCACCCTGGCTGGCGCCGGGCCCTGCATCAGGGCGCGAATGTCCGCGGCGTCCTGAATCACGGTCCACGGGTCTTTCGAACCGTCGCCGTCGGCGTCGGCGCCCATGACGGTTCCATCCTTGAGGTCCGCCCAGGCCTTCTTGCCGCCGACGTACTGGTAGTCCTTCTTCGCCGCCCGCTTGCCGTCGTTGCCGTATTCGGGATGGCCGCAACCCATGATGACCTCGAGCGGGCTTTCGTAGATCATTCTACGGGCAATAGCGTCGTAATTGCTGCGGTTCGCGTCATGCACGCAAAACCCGGCCGGCGTGGCGTGGCTGAATTGAACGCTCGTGATGACGCCCGTCGATTTGCCGCACTCCTCCGCATACGCTATGGCGTGCTTGACCGGGACCTTGTCGGGATTCACGCCGATGGCCTCGTTGTACGACTTGACCCCCGACGACATGGCCGTCGCCGCCGCCGCCGAATCCGTCGCGCCGCTCTTTGAGGCATGGCTGAACTTGGCCCATGTCTTGTCCGGATCATAGCCGCCTTTGTGGTTGAAAGTGGACATCCCCAGCCGAACCGGGAACCCTTCATAGACCTGCATCCCCGTCCTGCCGTACTCATACAGACTTGCGGCATCGACATGGTTGTAACCGCACCCGTCGGCGATCATGATAATGACGTTCTTCGCCCTGGGTTCCGCGGCCGACCCCGCGGGCAAGACGCAACCCAAGACGGCGACCGCCGCCATTACCATGAACACCACACTCCTGCGCCTGCCGAACGACTGTCTCATTCCAACTCCTGCCAAGTTATCATCAAACACACGGGCATGACCGCCCGGCCGTACCCAGCCTCGACAAGGCACACGGCCTGAAAGCCGGCACCATAGCCCTGCGCACGCCGCAAATCCACCCCAAAACAACATCCATACGCCGGAGGTGTTCATTCGTTCACAGTCTCCCACTTCTCCAAGTCGCCCATTTCTGATATAATACAGGCAGCGTTGACGAGAATTGCCTGATTGAAAGGCCCCAGAACATGATGACCCGCATCATCACCATGACCCTCACGGTCTGTATCTGCTCCTCCATGTATACCGCCGACGAATCAGACCTTCGCGTCTTCGACGACGTCGCTTATGCCCAGGATGCGGCTCGTAAGACCTGGCAGCCCATGGAAGGCTCGCCGGCCGTTGAGATTACCAGTTTTGGCGGCCGCAAGGCGCTGCTGATGGCCTGTAAGTTCCACGGCAACCGTGTGGAACGGGCGAGCTGGGACCGCCTTGGTCCTATTGATATGACCGCCTGCGACGGCCTGACATTCCTCTTCCACTGCCCGAACCCGACCCCCATCTCGGGTTTCAGCGTGTACTTCCGCTCCGGCGGGGGCTGGTACTCCGGCCGATTCGATGCGCCGGCCGCCGACGGCTGGACACCCATCCACATCCACAAGAAGAGCTGCTCCACCGAAGGCCAGCCCACCGGCTGGTCCAAGGTCGACGCCATCCGCATCTCCGCCTGGAAGGCCCGCGAAACCGACACCGCCATCCGCATCGCCCGCCTGGCCCTGTTCGGCGGCCGCGGCCCCATCGTTATCCTCCGCGACGAAACCACCGCCGCCAAATCCGCCGACTCCGCCCGCGAAATCACCCGCTACAGCGAGACCGTCGCCCAGTGCATCGAGCGTGCCGGCCTGGATCACATCGTCCTCAGCGACCGCGACCTTACCGCCGACCGCCTCAAGGACCGCAAGATCCTCATCCTGCCCTACAATCCCCAAGTCCCGCCTGCAACCCTTGACCACATAAAGACTTACCTCCAATCCGGCGGCAAGCTCATCGTCTTCTTCCACCTGCCCGGCGGCCTGGAATCACTGACCGCCATTCGGTCCGGCCCGTTCACGCCCCAGCCCCGCCCCGGCTACTTCGCCTCCATCCACCCGTCCGAGACCCCCCTCAAGGCCATGCCCCCGATCACCGCCCAAGCCTCCTGGAACATCACCGAACCGGCCCCCGCCTCCGACAAGGCCCGCATCGTCGCGTACTGGCACTCCGACGACGGCCGCTCCACCGGCAAACCCGCCATCGCCGCCAGCGACACAGCCATCTTCTACTCGCACGTGCTCATCGGCGACGACCTGCCCAACAAGACCCTCCTGCTGCTGGCAATGGTCGGCCACTTGGCCCCCGACCTCTGGCAATCCGCCGCCGACCGTAACATCGCCCAGATTGCCCAAGTGGCCCACTATACCAAGTTAGCGCCGGCTCTGGCCGACCTCAAATCCCGCGCCGCCGGCCGCAAGATCGCTCTCGACGCCCTCGATGAGGCCGAGAAGCTCGCCACGAAGGCCAAATCCCACCGCGCCGCCAACGAGTTCAGCGAAGCCATCCTCACCGCCCAATCCGCCCGAGCCGCCATGATCGACGCCTGGTGCGCCGTCCAGACCGCCCGGCCCAACGAGCACCGCGCCTTCTGGTGCCATTCGGCCTTCGGCGTCGAGGGCATGACCTGGGACCAGGCCATCAAGACGCTCGCCGATAACGGCTTCACCGCCATCCTGCCGAACATGCTCTGGGCCGGCGTCGCCTACTACCCCAGCAACACACTGCCCACCCACGCCTCCGTCGCCGAAAGAGGCGACCAGATCCAGCTCTGCCTCGACGCCTGCCGCAAGTACAACGTCCAATGCCACGTCTGGAAGGTCAACTACAACATGGGCTGGGCCGCCGACCGCACCTTCATGCAGAAGATGAAAGACGCCGCCCGCACCCAGGTCAGCTTCAGCGGCGCCGCCGAAGAACGCTGGCTGTGCCCCTCGCACCCGGACAACCAGACCCTTGAAGTCGAATCGATGCTGGAAGTCGCCCGCAAGTACCCCGTCGACGGCCTGCACTTCGACTACATCCGCTACCCCGACCGTGACCACTGCTTCTGCCCCGGCTGCCGCTCCCGCTTCGAGGCCCGCATAGGCCGCAAGATCGCCAAATGGCCGGCGGACACGCGCAACGATCCGAACGTCGAACAACTATGGCTCGGCTTCCGCCGCGACCAGATCACCCGTGTCGTCGCCGAAGTCGCAAAGCGCGCCCGCGAAATCCGCCCCGGTATCAGAATCTCTGCCGCCGTCTTTCAGAACTGGCCTATCCACCGCGCCGCCATCGGCCAGGACTGGCGACTCTGGTGCGAGCGAGGCGACCTGGATTTTGTCTGCCCGATGAACTACACCGAACAGGCCTCCCATTTCCAGCGCATGACCGAAAACCAGCTCGAATGGGCCGCCGGTGTGCCCGTCTATCCCGGCATTGGCCTGAGCACTTGGCCGGACCGCACGGACATCTGCCGCCTCATCGACCAGATCCACGCCGCCCGAACCGTAAAGACCGGCGGCTTCACCATCTTCAACTACGCCCGCCCCGAAGCCGCCGAGGTCGTGCCCAGGCTCGGCCTGGCTATGACAGCCCCATAAAGTCCCACAAGGCACACGCCGCTATACGATGCCCGCGTGACCACGACGCCCCTGTTACCACGCCGCCAGCTCCCCCACAAGCTCCTCGACGAGGTCTTTCATGGTCACGATCCCTATGGGCCGACCCTGGCCGGCAAGCCCTCGGTGTTCCACAAGGACAATCGGGCGCCCCTGGTGGCGCATCACCTCAATGGCGTGCGTAACCGATGTCTCGGCCCCGAGCCTGGCTATTGGCTTGACCAGGCCCCGCAAGTCTGTGAGGCTGTTGCTGTCGGCCAGTGCATCGTAGACATTCAGGTATCCGATGATGTGGTCCGGCCGTCCCTCATAGACCGGCAAGCGGGTGAACGGATGCTCGCGCAGAATCTTCAACAGTCCGTCCCTGCCACATGCTACATCCACCTTTTCGACCCGCCCCAGCGGCGTCATGACCGCGCGAAGCGGCGTGTGGGGAATCGTCGCCAGCCGCCCGACGATATCCGCCTGCACATGACTCAACAACCCCTCCTCCCGGCTTTCAGCCAGAATCGCCCGGATATGCTGTTTCGGTGTCCCCGAAACGAGATTCGTCGACGACCGCTCCGAACCCACCCCTTTGGCGAACAGGTCCGACACCACCTTCAATACTCCAATCACTCCGGACCACTGTAATACCCTGTGCGACACGAAGAGCACCGGCCCCGCATACGGCATGAGCGTATCCGCCCGATACAAGAAAAGGCTTTTCGGAATCATCTCGGCAAAGACAAAAAACACCGGCGCCGTCACCGCCGTGGTCAACGCCTCGGCGGTGCTTGTGTCGGTCACCACTCGAAGCAGCAACGCCATGACGGCGCTTGTGGCGACATAATTCGCCAGGTTGTTGCCGATGAGCGTCGCCAGCAGTAACCCAGGACCGTCCGCAATCGCCTTACCCAGCAGTCTGTAGGAGAATGACCGTTTTTCGATTCCGATGCGAAGTCGGACACGGCTCAATCGATACAAGCCCGTCTCGGCTCCGGAGAATACGAAGCTCAAGAAGCCCGTCACAACCAGTATCCAAATCAACAGCATCTCACGACCCCTGACCGCCGCCCGGCCATATCGTCATGACCACCGTATCGACACGACGTTTGTGCATCCGCTCTACCCGAAATCGAAGATGTTTCCATTGCGCCTCGTCCCCCTGATGCGGGATCCGCCCAAGGACGAATGTCACCAATCCACCCACTGTCGTCGCACGGACCTCCTCCAGGTCCAGCCCGAACGCCTCGGCCCAGTCGTGAATCGGCGTGGCCCCACTGAGCCGGTAGGTGAACGGACCAATCGTCTCGGGTTCGGCCGGCGTTTCTCCCGAACGCTCGATATCGCCGATTAACTCTTCCACCACATCTTCCAACTCCACACATCCGGCCAGCCCCCCGTACTCGTCCACGACCACAGCCATGTCGGTGTGGCTCCGGCGGAAGTGCTCCAGTAACTGCTCCACGGACTGCTGCTCCGGCACGAAGTGCGCCGGACGCACCAGTTTGTCCGCCGGTGTTTCTCCATGCAACAGGAGGTCGCGCAGATACACCACGCCCACCACATCGTCGATGGTCCGCCCGTATACGGCGATCTTCGTCATCCGCCACTGTCGCATCTTCGAGATGAATTCCTCCCGTGAAGCCCGAACCGAGCAGGTTACCATGTCCACCCGCGGCTCCATCACGTGGCGGACCTTGAGATGGCCCAGTTCGACGATCTCGTACAGCAGGCGGTTTTCGTCGTCTGAAATCAGTCCCCTCTTGCGGATGTGCTCCATGAGCACCTTCAGATCGCCCGTGGTCGCCCGTTTCACCGACCGGCGCCGCCCCAGAATCAACCCCAGAATCGGACCGACCAGAAGGACGCGAAACATCGCTACGATGGGCCCCAGGACCTTCATGCACACATACAGCGGCAGGGCCGCCAGAATACTGACCGACCGCGAATTGGCGTACGCCAGTGACTTCGGCAGGATTTCCCCAAACAACACCAGAGACGCAAACCCCACAAACGCCGCCGTCCCCGCCGCCGCCACGCCATAGTCGTGCTTGAGCCGAATCGTCAGGACGCTTGCCGTCGCATAGAACAGCACGTTCACGGTCATGTTGCCGAACAGCAGGCAACTGAGCATCTGCGAAGGCGACTCCAGCAGGCGGGCCGCCAGTATCTGCAACCGATGTCCGGACTGCGCCAACAGCCGCCGCTGGCGAATGGACAGGTTGAAATAGGCCGTCTCTGTCCCTGAGAAAAACGCCGAGCACACCAGGAGAATCGCCATCACAAGGATACGCCCGATGTTGTTGTAGAAAGCGGCCACGTCAGAGCACTCGCCTATGAATTCGGCAGGAGGATCGTGAAACATGCCCCCTGGCCCGGCGACGATTCCACACGGATACACCCCCCATGCGCCTCAACGACCTTCTTGCAGAATGCCAACCCCAATCCGGACCCTGCCGAGCCCTTCGTGCTGAAGAACGGTTCAAAGATGCGGTCCATGACCTTCGGATCGACGCCGACGCCCGTGTCCGCCACCGAGATCCGCGTCGTTGGGCCTTCCTCCACGGCCTGCACCGTCAGAATCCCGCCGCCGGGCGTCATTGCCTGACGCGCATTAAGGATCAGGTTCATCAACGCCTGCTGGATATGAGCGGCCGAGACCCGCACGCGGGCCTGCGGCGCCACGTGCACCCGCACGTCAATCCCATCCTTGTTCAGGTCGCGGCAGAGGCATGTGAACGCCCCATCCACCAGCTCGGCCGCCGACACGATCTCCGGCCTCTGCCCCGAGCCGTTCGCCAGCGCAAGAAGGCCCTCCATCACGGCCGCGGCACGCTCGCAATTCCGGGCGGTTTTGCGCAGCGCCTTTTCCGCCAGTTTCACATCCTCCGTATTCGCCATCGCCAGTTCCGCGTAGTTTCGCAGCGGCGTCAGGAGGTTGTTTATCTCGTGCGCAATCATGTACGTCAGCGTTCCGAGATTTGCCAGCGGCTCCAGACGCTCAATTTCGGCTCGCAAAAGGGCATTCTCATCCTGGCGGTCGGTCAGATGACGATGCAGGCTCCGCCGTTTCTCCAATAGGCTTGTCAATTTTCCGGCCTCGTTATAGAATCTGGCTGTAATCGACGCGCAGAGCACGCGATTTTATCCATATTAACAGTATATCGACTCCCACGATGGTTTTTCTTGAATCGGCCGCGGCCGGCCACGCCCGCGGCGAAGACGCCATGACGGACCACCAGATACTCGAGGAACTCCTGGCCTTGCTGGAAGGCAACGCCGTCACCGTCCGCAACGAGCCTCTCGGCGGCGCCGGGGGAGGGCTTTGCACAGTCAAGGGCCGTCCGGTCTTCTTCCACGACACCGACGCCTCATCTTCCGATGCCGCCTGTGCCTGCGCCGAGGCCGTGGCCAGGACCGTCGATATTGAGTCCATCTACCTGCGGCCCGAAGTCCGCGACTTCATTGAAGCTCGCACAAACCGGCCGCACTGAAAGGAATCCCCCCATGCGCAAGAAGCGAGTCGCCATCATGGTGGACCAAATGTACCAGGTCCTCGAAGTATGGTATCCCTATTACCGCCTCAAGGAACAGGGGGTTGACGTCGATCTTGTCGCCGCCGAGGCACGGACTTCGTATCCCTCCAAGGAAGGCTACCCCTGTGTTTCCGACGTGGCGGCCCGCGACGCCGACCCGGGCGCCTATGACGCCATGATCGTCCCAGGCGGGTTCGCCCCGGACTTCATGCGGCGCAGCGGCGAGGTTATTGCCTTCGCCAGTGCCATGGTCGATGCCGGCAAGATCGTCGCCGCCATCTGCCACGGAGGATGGCTCCTTTGCAGCACCCGGGCCTTTAGGAACAGAAAGGCCACCTGTTTTATGGCCATCAAGGACGACATTGTCAACGCCGGAGCCCACTATATCGACGCCGAGTGCGTGGTCGACGGCAATCTTATCACGGCCCGCAAACCCGACGACCTTCCCGCGTTCTGCCGGGCCATACTCAAAGCACTGGAAGTCTGATATTCCCAGACAGGAGCACAGCTCACATGCAGGATAAAGAACAGCCCCCCACCATTCTTGTCGTCGACGACAACCTCCAGAACCTTGAACTACTCCAGGTCTATCTCGAAGACATCGACTGCCGCATCCTCACCGCCCAGGACGGCATCGAAGCCCTGGAGATGGTCGCCGAACACCGGCCCGACCTGATACTCCTGGACATCATGATGCCCCGAATGAGCGGCTTTGAAGTCTGCGAGCGGCTCAAGGGCGACCCCGCCACCGACGACATTCCCATCATTATGGTCACGGCTCTCAGCGAGTTCGGAGATATCGAACGTGGCATCAGCGCCGGCACGGATGACTTCATCAGCAAGCCCGTCAACAAGCTCGAACTGCTCACCCGCGTCAAGACCATGCTCAAACTCAAACACCTCAGCGACAGACTCGAACGTACCCTCGCGTATCTCAGCGAGATCGAGAAACACGCCCAACACGGCCAGTGCGATCAGGAACCGCCGCAATAGTCGAATCCGCGGCATGTGTAAGGAGACCCATCGTGGCTGCACAACCCCAACCCAAAGGAGCATGGCTTCAGACGGTGGCCTTGTTTCTGCTCGGCGCCGTGTTGGCCGTATTGTTCTTCTGGCTGCTCGGCTTCGTTACACGCGATATCGGCAACCTGCGAGGGCCGGATCGGCACATCATCCGGGACAAGTACGTCAGCCCCAATCTCGACGAAGCGAGGACCCGTCTGAATCGGACCATCGCCGAAACGACGGCCGCCATCAACGACAAGCAACAGCGGCAGGCTATCGTCCGCGACGC
>DSDB01000485.1 GCA_011057845.1 Phycisphaerales bacterium
ACGGTCTGTCTCCGGTTCGGATCTGCTCGGCCAGTTCCTCCGTCAGGGCGGCCAGTTCTTCGACGTCGTCGCGAACGGCGTTGTTGGCCGCCAGTTGGGCCTCAAGAAACGACCGCAGCGGACCCTGCGACCATTCATACGCCGCCAGCGGGGTCTGTGGACAATCGCCGGAGAAGTGTATGATGCGAAGGCCCGGGCCACCGTCCGGATGACCCATGAGGATGACGCGATCGCCCTCGAGCTGCTGGGTCACACAGGTGGGACCTCCGATGGAGCGTTTGCCCAGGAGCGTCTGTCGGCCGGCCTGCATGACGCCGTCCATTCGGTCGATGATCTGCGTCAGGAGGATTGTGGAACGGCTTGGCGGGTCCGGGGAGTCGGGCTCGCTTCGCAGGGTCATGCGCGCAGCAAGAAACCCGGCTGCTATGAGCAGACCCAGGACGACGGCGGCGCCCACAAGCCGTCTGACGGGCCGGGCGCCCAATGATTCTGAGCATAAACCCACTTGTGCAACGACTCCTGCGCCGGGCCGCAAACACTATCCGACCTGAGCATCCAGCACTCGGCCTTGCCGCCGGCTTGATGAATATGTCCAATCCCACCGCCCCGTGCTAAGAGTCGACAGGACCGCCCGTTGTTACACGAAATCTGCATTCTCGAAGCAATTTCGGCGTTCTCCACTTCAGCACCCAAGCCAATGGGCTGATATCCTTCGCTTCGCTCAGAATGACACGATCTCCCTTCTTCTACGCCCAGCGCAACACCCCAAGAGCCAGCCAAAGACCTACATCCTCGCTCGTCCGGTTCCCCGCAAGGAGGATCCGCCACCCAAGGCAGCTCGACCGTATTGCTTCTTGCTCTCTCTTGAGGTTCTATCTGACCCTTGCCGCCAGGGCGGCGATCAGTTCCGGGCTGGTTCCGCAGCAGCCGCCGATGATGGTTACGCCCAAGGCGCAGATTTCGGCTGCGGCCTCGGCAAACTGCTCGGCCGTTACACGGTAGACCGCCTGGTCGCCGACGAGCTCGGGCTTGCCGGCGTTCGGCTCGGCCAACACTCGAACCGTGGGCGAGGCCTTCCGCGCCGCCGCGACGACCCGCCGCGTCAGTTCCACGTACTCTTCCAACGTGGCTGTGCCGCAGTTATACCCCACGGCATCGACGCCCAGCGAAACGAGGGCGGCCACGGCCGAGTCCACATCCACGCCCATCATGGTCCGAAACGCGCCGCCGGCGGCATCGAACGACATCGAGGCGAAGACCGGTCGGCCGTTCGCCGCCGCCAGTGCCGTCTCGACCGCAATCAACGCCTCATCCAGCGCCGTCATCGTCTCGACAATCAACCCATCGACCCCGCCGCCCACCAGCGCCTCGGCCTGTTCGGCGAAGGCCGCTCGCAGATCACCGGCCTTCAGCATCCCCAGAGGTTCAAGGAAATCGCCGCACGGCCCGATGTCGCCCAGGACATAGCGGCCGTCTCCGACCGCCTTTCGGGCGTTGACGGCGCCGGCTGTATTGATCTGCCGCACCCGCTCGACCAGGCCGTGGCGGCCCAGGACGAACCGATTGGCGCCGAACGTATTGGTCAGCACGGCATCGCTGCCGGCCTGCACGTAGGCGCGATGCACATCGGCCACCACCTCCGGCTGTTCGACGTTCAGCAGGTCATTGCACACCCCCGGCTTCATCCCGCGGGCGATCAACTGCGTGCCCATTGCCCCATCCAGCACCAGCGATCCTGTGGCCAACCGGGCCCGTAGATCATCGCGACTCATAGCTGCACCTTTCCCTTGCCGGTCCTTACTCCTGCTCCACCCATCGGCCCCGGACACTGGTGAACACGTGGTCAAAGCCCTTGGGCTGCGGCCGCACAAACATGTAGTCCGCCTGTTTCTGGCTGATATCCGCGGCGGAGGCGTTGTGGATCGTCAGCCGAACCGTGTCATCCTTGCCCGCGACACCACGGCGCACCATGGTCAGCAGACGAGGGACGGCGAAGCCCGTAACGGCATCCTGGTATTTCTCCAGCGTGGCCGTCACGGTCGGAGCTCCGAACTCGTCGTAGTATTCGATCCGCCGCACCTCGGCCTGCCCGGCTATGTATATGCGCTTCTGTACGATATGGCCCTGGCCTCTCCGGGTCAGCACTTCCAGGTCCTTGTCCCAGCCGATTTCCCATACGCCTTCTTCGGCGGGGCCCATGACGCCCAGGGCCTCCAGCACCACTCGCGGGCTAATCATCAGCGGAACGCCGCCGCCGGCGTCATCCCATCGTCCCCACCAATAGCTGCTGATTTCCTTCGGCCGGAGACTGACCCAGAACTCCTCGGCATTGGCCCCAACCACGAGACCCCGCGGGTCGAACGCGACGTCGCCCTGGAGGTAGACCTCGTGTTGCGGGCGGACCCAGAACTTGACGGGGAACTCTTCCTTCTTCTGTTTGCCCTCCACGTAGTATCGCAACAGGCAGCGGCCGGTGCCCTTGATAGGCAGAGCCTTGTCGGCACGGGCCTCCAGGGCCCCCATAATCTCGGGAATCGTCCGGCGCACCACAGGCCCGACGTGGTCCTGCCGGGCCCCATCGCCGCACCCCCCCGCCAGCATCCCTGCCGCCAGAGCCAGGACCGCGATGACCGCCCACACCGATGGACGATGGACGACGGACGATGGACGATAAATGATGGTCGAACGACGAAATACGAACGACGAAATACAAACAGCGAAATACCAGTCATATTTCCGCATTGAGGATCTGCCCGATCTGCCCGGAGAGTTGCTCGATTTTTTCTTCGCTCAGGCCCGGGTTGACGACGTCCACCAGATCGTTCTGGCCCACGACCCGCAGCCGCCAGATCTCGTGTCCGTCCTCGGTCCGCCCGCTATCGTACTTGAGCCTGCGTTTTCGCATCAGTATCAGGGCCAGGACGAAGCGGAAATCCAGTTTCTCGGGGTCTGTCTCGGTCTGAAGCCGCTCAAAGAAGGCCATGAGCATCTCGTCGTCGACGAACAACTGCTTCTTTTCGTTCTCCCGCGGCATACGGCCTTTCCAGTAGCAATACACGGGGGGGGGGGTGGCCTCCCAGTACGCCACGGAGAAATCCCGCCGGGTCAGCCCCTGCTCGGTCTCCACAAGGGCCCCGTAGTATTCCTGGCCCGGCTCGATGGCCGTATCCGTGCCGCAACAGACACCCAACGGTCTGGTTATTTCCCAATCAGACATGAAAAGACTCACGACACACGACTCACGACACACGACATAAGACCTGAGGCCGCATGTCTTTCTACTTGCTGTTTGAGGTTCTACTCAAATCTGAGGTATTCGGCAAGGGCTTCGACGGTTTTCGGGCCGATGCCCACGACGTTCTCTAGGTCCTGGGGCTTCTCGAACGGACGGGCCCGGCCCGGCCGTAGCGCCTGCTCGCGGTAGCTCACAATCGCCTTGGCCCGGCTGTATCCGATCTGCGGCAGGCGAACGAGCGAGGCCACGGGAGCCTCGTTGACATTGATCCGCCCATCGAGGACCAGCGGCCGGCCGGCCCGAAGGCCCGCGGCCGTGTGCCAGGCAAACCCGACCGCCAGCGCCAGGCCTATCACCGCCGCCAGGACAAAGCCCCAGCCTTGTGCCCGCCGGCGGGCCAACTCATCGACCCCGTCGATGTGGGTCTGATCCTCGGGTACCAAAGCAAACACCTCATAGAAGCAGGTTCGCGGCGCCTCCAGAACGCTGCCCATATCCTACGATAGTGGATCAGACCCCGGCGAGCAAGCCCGTTGTCCGAGTTCCTGTCCGCGATGGAGGCGCAGTGCGCGGGCCTCTCGCACTACGGCCCAACGTACTGACACAGCTCCCTTCGATCTCTCTCCCAGCCACAAGCCTCAGGTTATCTCAGCCTCCACCGAACCGGTGCCCGGTGCCACTCCAGCGCACCCGACCGAGAGTCGACTACTTATGTATGGCGTCGCCGAGGGGCCCGATCTTGACACGCTCGAGGTGAAAAACTGCAATTTTCTGAAAAAAAAATGTCGTGCAGGGTCAGACGGGGGGCCTACGAACCGGTTTGCGACCGGCGCCGAGCGGGTGTCTTGGGGCCATGCCAGGGCGTTTCGTATTGCATCGCTGGCGGGGCCGTGGTATACATGCCACACAACCGGCGACGCCGGAGGTGTCCGACAGGAGAAACATAACTCTTGTATTTGAAAGGACTTACGCCATGTTGAAGGTAGGTATGATCGGGGCCGGTTTCGTAGCGCACTTCCACAGCCGGGCCCTCGAATCGGTTCGCGGCGCCGAGTTGAGCGCCGTTTACGCCCTCAAAGGGGCTGAGGAGTTGGCCCAATTCGCCCAGAACCTGGGGATCGGCCGTCCAAAGATCTGCAAGACGGTCGCGGAACTGGTCCAGAACTGCGATGTGGTGGCCAATTTCGCGCCGAACTACGTCAGGATCGAGCTGATGGCGGCCGTGGCCGAGGCAGTCAAGGCCGGGGCCAGGCTCAAGGGCCTTATCTGCGAGAAGCCGCTGGCTCGCAACATGGCCGAGGCCAACGAGGTCATCAAGCTGGCCCGCGGCCTGGGCTGCCCTAATGCCTATTTCGAGAACCAGATACACATGCCCACGCTGACCGAGGCCCGGCGGCAACTGGCGGGCGTGGAGAAGTCCATGGGCGCCATGCACCTGGCCCGCAGCGCCGAGGAGCATGGGGGCCCGCATGAACCGTGGTTCTGGGACCCGACGCGGCAAGGTGGCGGGGTGTGCTGCGATATGGGCTGCCACAGCCTGGCGGCTGGGATGTTTATGGTTACGCCGGCGGGCAAGGCCCCGGACTACCTGACACCCATGAGCATCAATGCGAATATGGCGTTGCTCAAGTGGGGCAAGGAACCCTGGATCAGCCAACTGAGAAAGCGCGGCGTCGATTACTCCAAGACGCCTGCCGAGGACTATTCCCATGTAACGATTGCCCTCAAGGACCCGCGGACGGGTGTGATCAGCCGGGTCGAGGCGGCCAACTCGTGGATGTACGATGCGCCGGGCCTGCGGCTGCTGATGGAGGCGTTCGGGCCGGGTTACTCGGCCACGGCCAACAGCCTCCAGTCGCCGGCGGGCATTTTCATCAGCGACTCGGCCGCGGCGGCGGTGGCGGATTCCGAGCTGGCGCTCGAGAAATCCCAGGCCAGCCGCGGGGCGCTGGTGATCGTGCCTCATGAGGCCGATCTGTACGGCTACTGTGCCGAATGGCGCGACGCCCTCGGGGCCTTTGAGGTGGGCAAGGACGCCATGCTGAATCTCGAATACGGGCGACTCATCACGAAGCTGACCATGGCCGCGTACATGTCGCACGAGAAACGCAAGGCCATCGACCTGACCGACCCGGCTGTCAACAAGGAACTCGAGACGTACATCCCGCTGATTCAGCAGGGCAAGGGTGGACAGGTGCTCTGACAGCGCACGTGCCGAGGACGCTTGTCGCGGCACGAATCCCCCGCCCATGCCGCCGGGGGATAGTGGGTCGCACGGGCAAGATGCCCGTGCCACGTTCCTTGCATGGCGCGGACGGGGTCAGGGTCTCAAGAAGGCTCTTACCCCGGTGAAGATGATCTGGGCGGCGATGGCGGTCAGGATCAGGCCGGTGAGCTTCATCATCATCTGGAGGCCTTTGTAGCCGAGCAGTCGGGCGATGGGGACGGCCAGGAACAGGAACAGCGAGATCATCACCACGGCCAGGAGGATGGCGGCGGCGGCGATGGCTTTTTCGCCGGCGTCGCTGATCTCCATGCCGAGAACAAGCAGTGTGCCGATGGTGCCGGGCCCAACGATCATGGGAATAGCCAGCGGAATGACGGCGAAGTCCTCGTCTTTGTCGAGTGCAACCTCCGACCGCTTGCCGGAGACCATCTGGATGGCCGTCAGAAACAGCAGTGTGCCGGCGCCCACCTGGAAGGCCGGGACGGTGATACCGAGCACCTTGAAGATAAGGTTGCCGAAGAAGTAGACGACGAAGCAAAGGACCAGTATGGCCGTACTCGTCCGCATGGCACAGAGCGTGCGGGCCCGTTTATCCATGGCATCCGACAGCAGCAGGAACATCGACACCGAGAAGAACGGCGAGAGGATGAAGAATACCTTTGTGAAGATGTCAATAAAAAGCGCCATGCGGGTATTATGGGTTGCAGTGGCGAGAAAGCAAGCGGGTATGGCAGTGGGGTGCGTTTGCGTGCGGTCTTCAGCGGCTTGTGTTTCGACCGGGCCCGGACAGCCGCGGGAAAGGACACCGACGTACAACTGCCGGACCCGCACTAGAACCCCGTCATCGCCTCAGTAACGCGAGAGTCCGGCGCGGCAAGACAAAGACGAAGCCGACCACGGCTTACTTAGGTTTGAACCCCTCCAGACGACCCGACGTGTACTTTTCACAGGCCGCTTCGAGGTCGACATCGGTGATATTGGCCAGCGTGCAAAGCCATGCGAAGACGTCGGCGAACTCTTCGACCCGGTTGGCCTGATCGTTGGAGGCCAGGGCCGTGGCGAGTTCGCCGACTTCTTCGATGAACCACAAGAACGTGCCCGGGACGCCTCGTTCGCGGTCCCGCTGCTCGTACTTGTCGGCGATGCGTTTTTGAAACTCCTTGATGTGCATCGTGGATCGGGATGCGCGGCGCCGCGGCGCGGACGCCGGCGGCTTACTTCAGGAGATCCGATATCCGGGTCCGCGAGAAGATGGCCTTGGCTTGATCAAGGGCCTTCTGATAGGCCTTGTCCGTTTTGGCGCCGAACTTGTCGCGCTTGGTGTATTCGGCCAGCGAGAATTGGCCCTCCATCGGACCATCGACGGCCTCGAGGACCGCCAGCATGGTGATCTTCGTGGGCGACTTGGCCAGAGAGAAACCGCCGCGGGGGCCCCTTTTGCTGCGCAGAACATTGCCCTTCACGAGCTGCTGGAGGATCTTCAGCAGGTACTCCAGCGGGATATTGTAGGCCTTGGAGATGGTCTGCGAAAGGATGATCTTCTCATCCTGGTGCTTGGCGATGTACCCGACCGCCAGCAGGGCGTAACCCGTCGATCTAGTGATCTTCATCTTGTTCTCCTTATCAATGTGAATCAACCACCACCTTAAACGAGAGGCCGGCGACACACCCCAAAAGCGCCATGTCGCACGGCACGATGTCCGCCATTATGCGCACGGTCGATGAAATGGCAACACCTTTTCCAAGAGAAAGTCGTGAAAAATATGAAGAATATTTCGCCGCCCCAACCTCAACACGGGCAATTCGGTGGGAATGGCCGTTCTCGGCATATACTTGACGGCTTCCCGCCCGCATATTATCATAACGGGGTTGTTCGATATGTGCAGGAGAATGCTATGTCGGAGCTGAAACCGCGCATTCGCGTGGAGTACACGAAGAATGCGACGATTATCACGTTTACGGACGAAAAGATACTGGAGGAGCGGGATGTTCGCGCCCTGCAGGAGGCGGTGATGCACGTGGTCGAGCAGAGCGGGCCGATCAACTTGATTTTGGATTTCTACAACGTGCGGTTCCTGTCATCGGCGGTGTTGGGGCTGCTGCTGAGAGTCAGCAAACGGGTTTATGAGGCCGGCGGGCAGTTAAGGCTGTGCAATATCAATCCGAAGATATACGAGATATTCAAAATTACACGTCTGACCAGGGTCTTTGACATATACCGCGACGCGCTCAGCGCGCTGGAAGGCCTTGAATAAAATGAGATGTTTGGCTTTTGTAAGGGTTGTCGTCGGCCTGGCGTAGGGGCGATCGGCAACCTGTTGCAGGCGGTGTCTATGGGGTCGCAAACGCCAGTGAGTTATTCGGTTGTCCTGGAGAGTCGGCCCTCGGCCGCTGAGGAGGTATGCAGGCGGATATTACGGGAACTTGAGGACAGAGGTTACAGCAGCGACGACATCTTTGCCGTACACCTGGCCCTGGAAGAGGCCTTTATCAATGCCGTCAAACACGGCAACAAGGGGGATATGGGCAAGATAGTCAATCTGGAGTATACGATCAGCGCGGACAAAGTAGAGATCCGCGTTGTTGACCAGGGGCAGGGGTTTGACCTGACGCAGGTGCCGGATCCTCGATGCGACGGGAATCTCTTCAAGCCGAGCGGACGGGGGGTGCTCCTTATCCAGGCGTACATGGATGAGGTCGATTACAACGAAACCGGCAACGCGGTGCGCATGGTCCGATATAAGCGTCGCCCGGTCTAGCGATTCCTGTTTTTTTGCGTTCCGCAGGGTTGTTTCGGCAGCGATGGGACGCCGGTGAACGGAGAGGACTCAGGGGAGACCTTGGATTCCGCGATTGGGTGATGGGACCTGGAGTCAGGTGCTCTTGCGGGGGGATTTTTCACGCAGAGGTTGATTTTCCGTGGTTGCGGTGCGTATTACGGGGTGTGAGACCGCCGTGTCCGCGTAGGCGGATTAGGGTTGCATGGTCGCGGCCGGAGGTATAGACTCTTGGCGGAACTCTGTCCGGCACTGCAATGGATGAAAATGGTGTTTCAAGATAAAGGTGGTGAGCGATGAATTGTCCTGCATGCCATAATGCCATGGTCGTGCTCGAGTTGGCCGAGGTGGAGATCGACCATTGCATGGAGTGCGGCGGCATCTGGCTCGACGCGGGGGAATTGGAGATGCTCTTTGACGACGCCGAGAAGGCCCGGCGGTGTATCCAGTTGTTTCGCGTCGACAGCCGGTCGACCGAGAAGCCGCGGCCGTGCCCCATCTGTGACAAGAAGATGGAGAAGGTCATCGTCGGGACCGAGCAGCCACCCCTGCTGATCGACCGGTGCAGGAAAGGCGACGGCCTTTGGTTCGACAGCGGCGAGCTACAGGATGTGCTGGCCCGCGGCCAACTCGACCCGGAGAGCCGGATTCGCAAGATACTGGCGGACATGTTCGGATTGGCGAATTCATGAACAGGATCGCCTTGACAATCTCGCTGGGGCTGGTCTGTGCGTTGACGCCCGCCCAGGGGCGGAGCGTGGAGCCGGCCGGCTATTCGATCCCCATCGTGGATATATCGGGCCAGACGGATGTGTTCGTCAGCGGGCAGGACGGTTACCACACATACCGCATACCGGCCGTGATCACCACGGCCGCCGGCACGGTGTTGGCGTTCTGCGAGGGTCGCAGGTTCAGCCGCGGCGACACCGGCGACATCGACCTTCTGGTCAAGCGGTCGAGCGACGGCGGCGCCACGTGGTCGGCGGCCCAGGTCGTGTGGGACGATGGCCCGAACACCTGCGGCAACCCCTGCCCGGTCATCGACGAGACAACCGGCGTGATTCACCTGGCCATGACCTGGAACCGGGGCGACGACAACGAATCGGCCATCAAGAAGGCCACCGCCAAAGACACGCGGCGGGTGTTCCTGTGCCGAAGCAGCGACGACGGGCGGACCTGGTCGAAACCGGTGGAGATTACCGATACGACCAAGTGGAGCCACTGGCGGTGGTACGCCACCGGGCCCGGCGTGGGCATCCAACTGACGCGGGGCCGGCACAAGGGACGACTGGTGATCCCGTGCGATCACAGTCTCGTCGGCAGCGCCGATCCGGATGGGTATAACTCGCATGTGATTGTCAGCGACGACCACGGAAAGACATGGCGGCCGGGCGGGACCATCTCGCCGAAGGTCAATGAGTGCCAGGTCGTGGAACTGGCCGATGGGCGGCTGATGATGAACATGAGGAACTACGACCGGACCCGGACCTGCCGGGCCATCTCCATCAGCGACGACGGGGGCGAGACCTGGGGCCCCGTTTACCACGACGAGACCCTGGTCGAGCCGATATGCCAGGCGAGTTTCCTGCGGTATTCGTGGCCCGGCGACGGCCGGCCCAATCGCGTGCTGTTCTCGAACCCGGCCCGTACCGGCGACCGGCGGGAAATGACCGTGCGATTGAGCTATGACGAAGGCAGGACGTGGCCGGCGGCCCGGCTCCTGCACGATGGACCGGCGGCCTACTCCTGCCTGACGGTCCTGAGCGACGGACGGATCGGCTGTCTCTACGAAGCCGGGACGAGCCACCCTTACGAGCGGATCGTCTTCACCCGGATGACGCTGGAATGGCTGACCGGCGGACGGGAAAAAAATAGTGGCGGTTGAAGAACCGCGGGTATAATGTGCGCCAGCAGCCTCTGGTGCTCTGAGAATACCATGGTGATGTGCTGTGATTCGAAAAGGGACAATAGGTCACTGTTGAAAGGAGTGTGTTATGTCGAGTTGGACTTGGATTCTCCTGGGTGTGGCGGCCGTTCTGATCGTTGTGGCGCTAATCATGAAGAAGATGAAACAGTAACCGGCCG
>DSDB01000026.1 GCA_011057845.1 Phycisphaerales bacterium
GAACTTGCCCCAATAGCCCTCCGAGCCCTCGATCACCCGCGAGCTGAAGCTGATGGTCGCGGTGTACGGCGTTCGGCGCATCCGATAGATACTTGCATCCGACCAGTTCGCAATCGTGTTCATCCCCCAACTGGCCAGCCGCTTGTGCGTCACATCGGCGAATGCCGTGGACCAGTCGCGGCCGTACTTGCGCAGCAGATTCGCCCGCGCGAAGTCGTACGTCTTGTACGGGCTGTGGTTCTTGTAGTACCCATGCGGGGCCCATGTGCCGGTGTCGTAGAACTGCGCGAAGGCTGAATTCGAGCCGGGCAGGTCCTTGAAGTAGTGCTCCCGGTCCGAGATCGGCGTTACGCTGCCGGCATTGACGCAGTCGGTTCCGTGCGACCAGAAGAGCCTTCCCTCCGGGTCCACCAGCCACCACTTGCCGTTGTGCTTCTGCACCCGGAACAGGCCCGTCGCCTCCAGGGTCGGGCCTTTGGTCCAGCCGCCGTACGGGTTGCGATCCGCCGGGCCGGGGCCGGCCGCCAGCTCCGCCGCCTCGGCCGTCGCCGCCGCCTGCATCTCCTTCACGGAGTGGGTCTTACCCGGCCAATCCCCGTGTATGAACTGCCCGAATTCGTCGATGAACGGATAGAAGTTCTTCGCATCGACCGTCCGGACCTGCCCCATCGCCCGGATACTGAGAATCTCAAACTCGTGCCGGGTCTTGGGCTGATGGACGAACACGACAAGAGCGGTCACGTTCGAGGCGTCCAGCTTGCTCTCGTGTGTGGGGTTGCCCCGCATCCCGATAATCTCCAGAGGCGCCGACAGCCGCCACTGGCTCGGGAACAACTGCGTACGCACCACACCCTGCCGACCGCCCTCGATCTGCCCGCTGCCGGTGACGCAGTGCTCGCGTCCATCGGCGCCGGGATTGTCCACGCGCAGGTTCACGGTCAACATCCCGGTCCCGCGGTTACGGATGCGCATCTCAACCAGAAGCCGGTCCGACAAGTTCCATCGCTCCCCAGACGGGCGCAACGTCACCCCCGGCCACTGCGCCTGCGTCCCGGTGGAGATCACCAACGTCCCTTCCTGCGTCGCCGTCAACGTCGCATCCGACGTTTCCGCGTTGCCCGGGTCCAGTCCGGCCAGCAAATCCACAGACGAATCGGCGGCCCCAGGAACAGTCGCCATTGCCATCCATAACGCCGCTACAAATAGAATAGTCTTTTTCATGGCCGGTACTTTCGATACTTGTTTCATTGTTGCTGCCTGTCGGTCACGCTAAGCGCCACCCGGTCAGTCGGCTTCACTTGAGCCGTATCCGATATCCAAATTCACCCTTGCGCGTCTCAAAACTCGCCTCGTTATCGACCCATTCAAACTCGACTTGACGGGCGGTGCGTCCGTCGGAATCCATGGCTGACACAGCCTCGACCTGTGCCTTGCGGCCGGTCAGCTCCGCCACATCGACGGCCACAGGAAATCCCGGGGCGTCAGGCAGCGGGGTCACGGTAATGGCGCCGGCATCCACGACGCACCGCACCGCCCCGGCCGTGCGAACACCGCCGAAATCCACAGGTTCGCCTGTCATATTCCACCGCTCCACCTTCTGCGGCAGCCCTTCGGCGACCTCCAATCGGACACTGCTGATCGCATCGGCCGTGCCCTCGACAATCAGCCGTCCCAGCCGATACCGCACCGAACCATCATCATCGCCGATCAACTCATACCGCCGCCCCGAATCAGGGTCCCACAGGCCGACGGCAATGTCGTAATTGCCCGGTCCATAAGCCATTGGTATCCGGACGACTCGGTCGCTATGTGTCTCAACAACGCCGCGCCATCGGCTCGTCCCCACTGCCGGCGCGGCGTCGCTTTGAAAGGCAATTCTGTCACGCCGCCCGGTGCGGTCGCTGAGAAAATGTGTGAATATCGCCAGGTCCTTCGCCGCCGCCCGCTTGACATCCCACTTGACCGTCAGCTTGAAGTCCCGGCCGCCGAGGTATTCGATCTTATCGGCCCACGGCCGCATCGCCAGCACAGTCTCCCGCTCGAAGCCGCGTCCGTTACAGTAGGAGATGTCCCCATTGCGGGATCGCTCTACGATGACGCCGTCAATCCGCTCAATTGAAGATTCCCCTCCGTCCCATCTCGCCAGATACCCGAATTGAGGCAGCGTCCGTCCCTCCACGGTCCAATCGGTTGAGCCGCGGTTGACATACACCCTGGCTCCGTTGGCCCATGTGACGATCTGGCGATGAATATCATTGTCAACGAACCGCACATGGACAATCGTATCGGTTGCAACCGCCCGCGCAAAACCCTGCGCCAACCAGTACTTGCGCACCGCGCCGGCCCCGAAAGCGCCGCGGTCGATCATCAGCGCATGGCCGGTCAGTATCTCGGCCGAGATGTAATCGTCGCTCTCAATCCCCGCCTCGCGCCGGCTCCGCGAACCCTGGTAGCGGCTGGAGTAACCGACGCCGTGCAGACTGAACTTGTCGTGCAACACCGCATCGAACCACGGTACGCGCTGCCAGTCCTTGCACGCGATGGCGATACAGAAGCTGTCGGGCCTCTCGGTGATCCGCAGGTGCTGGCAGTCCGAGCCCTCCAGGTAGCCGGTCAACTGGTCGTGCCCGGCCTCGGAGGTCTGCACCGCCTGACCGCCGAGGTAATCGCGGATCCACGCAAAGGCCTCGCCCCAAAGTCGGCGCGTCTCAAGATGGGAATGAAATACCCCGTCGCGGTCGTAGAAGTCAAAGGTCTCTATGGAAGTGAACACGTCGATGAAATAGTGCGTCGGCCGCACGTTGGCCCGAATCAACTCGAGATTGCGCTTGGCAAACGGCAGAAACCGGTCCGGCCGCCAGCGGTAGCTCTGCGCATCGCGGCCCTCGTTCAGCCATGCCTTGATGGGCCGGCCGTCTTCGGTGAAACAGATATGGTCATAACTGTATCCTTCGGCATCCGGGTAGAAGTCGATGTAGTTGTCGTGCAACCCCCATGGGATACCCTGTGCATCGCACACCTTGCCGATCCGCCGCATATCATCGACCGTTCCCAGGCTCGGCATCGGCGGCCAGATATCCGGCAGACGGTAATCATAGCCCCACCGCTGCCACACGTGGACCGTCAACAGCGAATCGGTCAATCCGTAGCCGATCATCCGCGACATGGTCTCGGCGATTTCGGCGTACCGCCCGCCCCAGATATCGAACACAAACCGGCCGGCCTTTCGCGCAAACGCCGGCGCCGCCTTCTTGTTATACAACGGCCGATACCGCACCGCGCAGTCGAACGCCCCCTTGTCCCCCGGCACAAGCGTCATGGTCGCGTCCATGTGCGTGTGCAGCGCATAGACCCGCTGGTCCGGATTGACCTCCAGATAGTCGGGCGGATTGTCGACGGCCATCAGCAGCGACAGGCCCGTCTCGAAGTCGAAGCCGACATGGCTGGTGGACAGATTGTGCCCGCCGAACCCGGCCCGAAACGCCTTCGGCTCCTCGATGCAGTATCCGTGTCCGTAGTAGACGCGCGGGGCCCGCTGATCGGCCGCACCAATGGCGAAGTCCGTCAGCCTCGCACTGCAAGATGCCTGCACACGAAGCCCCGGCCCCTCCCCAAACACCCGAACCGTCAACGTGGCCTTGTCGTCCGTCGCCAACTGGTGAACAAACGCCACCGAACCCGCCTGCCTTCGTATCGAGACGCTTGTAACGTCGACCGCCGACGCCCCGCGCCCCACCGGCCGTCCCAGCACATCGAACCGCAGCCCATCAAAGACCACGGTCCGATCGGCCCCGCCGAACGCAATGGTCCCATCGACCATGCCATTGGCCCCGGCGACAACCGCCGCCCGCAGTCCGCCCTCCAATTCAAAGACCGATTCGTTCTCGCCCGCCCGACCACCATCGGCCGCCAGTCCATGGGCCCGTTGCCGAACGGCGCGTCTCTGATCTTCGGTCATGACGGCCGGTTGTTTACCTGCCCGGATGACGGGATCGGCCCAGAATGACGAATCACACGTCGTATCGCGTCGCGGCCCCGGGTGGCTCTCCAGCCGAAGCAGTATCTCCCGCCCCGCGAACCGCCCGAGGTCCACCTGACCATCGACCCACACCTTGGAATCCGTATGTCGCTCGAAGAGTCGTTCATCTCCGACCCAGACGCGGAACGTCACGCCGTCGCCGGCCGGCTCGGTCGCCGAGTGGTTCCGAACGGCGTTGGCGAACGACAACGTGATGAGCCTGCTCTGCGGTAGTTTCACACGGTACTCGACGAATGCCGTGCCCCCCTTGGGCCTCCACGGCGGGTGGATCTGCAGCGCCAGCCGCGTTGGTCCCCGCGTCACCGCCGCCTTCTCAAAATGCGTCGAAGACCGCGGCTCGGCCCCCGTGAAACCCACCCGCGTGTAGTTCAACGGCTCATCCCAGAACTGCCAGGCCAGCCGATGGGTCCGAAGCGGATAGAGCGCCAGGGCCCCGTCTTCCGGGACAATGTTCAATGTGAATTCCTGCTGCATCTCCCGTGGCGACCGGGTGAATCGCGTTTCGAATACCTGCACGGCGTGTGCGGTTGCCGGCCGGCCCCCGGCATCGAACCTGGCGTAGACATGCACCGGATACAGTGCCGAGAACGCCCCCGGCCCGGCCGCAATCGAGAACGTCACATCCGCCGAGCCACCCGCCGGTACATCAACGGTCCTGGCCGGCTGACCCACGACCCGCCATTCATCGACCAGTCCGCCGACCTCAACGTCCACCTTCAACGGCCTGCCGTTGCCGTTTTCCAGCCGCACATCCACCGGGTATGCCTTGTCATACTCGCTGACACCCTCGACAGGCCCAATCCGGATGGTCAGAGGTCCTTCCGTCACCACGTGTCCGTTGAACCCGAACGCCGCCGGGATCATCACCCACGTCAGCAATGCCGTCAATACCATCAATCCACGTCTCATGCCATGCTCCATCATGTTGGCTGCCGGACTAATTCCTGCTCAGGACATACCACATTGTGTCGTACCGGGGCAACAACGTCGCCACCCCGTTGTCCGTCGGCACATCCGCTTTCGCCGTTCCATCGGCCGCCAGCGCCTGGCATGTCCAGCGCCCCGGCGGCAGCTTCACCGTCGCCTCCACCGTCTCAATCCGCGCCGGGCCTGTGCCCCAGTTGCGTCCCACCGTTCGACGATCCTCGCTGAACACCATCCCCGTATTCTCGCACCGTCCGCACGCGGAGATCAGCACATGCCTGCTATTGTCCAAACGCGAGGCCCCGTCCAGCGCGGTCATCGTCATCGCAACAAACTCCGGCCCCTTGACCTCCACCTCTCCTGACGTCCCCTTCGAAAAGCGTCCTGAATGTCCCACATACACTCGCGCTGCGCCGGCTCGGACCGCATAGAATCCCTTCCCACCGGCCACATCCCACGTCATCGTCGTCGATGTCCGCCCCATCTCCGCATGTCCTGGATAATTCCCCAATGTCGCGGCCAGTTCGCTGCTCAGCAGCTTCTCCCATGTCATGCCGGCCATCCTGCTCGCGGCGGCCGCAAACATGTTCGTGCCGCATTTCAAATGAAGCTGAGCCACTCCCGGAAAGAGCGACGGCTCCAGACTCAATTGCCACACCGTCCTATGGCCCAGCTTCGCCCCCCCCCCGTCGCGGAACATCGTTGCCCCGGCCCGCATGAACCCCCACTTGGCCGGGTTGGTGTCCACGTCAAAGAAGCTGTTGAGATGCTCGCGGCCCCATTCGCCCGTACTGTGGCTGTATGTATAGAGCCAGACGCCGTCCCAGTCATGTGCCGCCGCGAACGACGCGATCAACGGCACGCACTCGGCCTGTGAATCCAGCGGCGCCGGGTGGTTGTACTCGGTCACCGTATACGGCTTGCCCCACAACCGCTCCGCCGCCAGGCGAAACAGCGTCGCCTCCCGTGGGAAGTCCACCATCGCCTTCTGGTCGATAAGCCAGTCGGCCGGATCCCACGGCCGATTGGGAAATCGCGGGTGCTGCCAATACGAATGGCCGTCGATGAAGTCCATATCGCTCTGCGTGTAGAGCCCCAGCGGTCCGAATACAATCGTTCCGGTCACCAGGGCCCCGCAACCCAGTTCCTGCTTGACATACCTCCGCATATCATCAAAGAACGCCTTCTCGGTCTCGGCCAGAAACACCATGCGGTCTTCGATCCGTGGCGCCGACTCATTGTCCGCGAACAACCCGACGGTCCCCTTCTCGACCGACTCGCCGGTCACCAACCCCACGCGGCCGCCCGGACGCACCTGGGCATTCGCCAGATACACGGGTGACTCGGCATTGCCGAACGAAATACTGACCCGGGCATCGGTATCGCTCTGCGCAGCGGTGAAACCGAAAGTGTACTGCCGCCACTGATCCGACAACTCCACCTGCCTGGACAACCCCAGTCCCTCCCACGGGTCATGCCCCTGGCCGACTGTTATTGAAATGTTGCGATCCGCTTGGCCTGCCGCCTCGAACACCACGGTGTAATACCGCCCGCCCTCGACTGCGAACTGCCGCTGATTGAACTGCAGATGCCACGCCGTTTGGTCGCGTTTGACCACGCTGAGCTTCAGGGCCTCTTTGCCCTTATACATAACCATCTCGGCCGTTGCCCGACAGCCTTCGTGCTGTTCCACGTTCCATCCGTCCACCCGCCCATTCGACACAACCAGACGGCTGTTCTTCAACAGATTCTCCCCCAGCGGCTCGACCCCCATTGTCCACGCGGCCTTCAGCTTTTCGTCCGAACCATACTTCGCCTTCAGCCACGCATTGAACCGCTCGCGCAGTATTTTCGCGTAATAATCCGGCAGCGTCCGCAGTGTCTCTTCGGATCCCCACATGAAGAAACTGTTCTCGTTGGTGATCTCAACAATCGCCACCGCCGGGTCGTCGGCCCACCGCGCGTTGCGATAGCGATTGGTCCGCGTCAGTATCTGCCGCGCATACTCCCTCTGGGCCTCGATCAGCTCCGGCGCAAATAGATTCGCCATCTTGTCGTAGTCGCGGTTGGTCTTCGGCGCCCCGACATACTCGCTGTGCGCGCGTCCGACGTGCAGGTTCAGATTCACCCATATCCCACGTTTGGCCAGTTCATTGATGAAGTAATCCAGCCGGTCCAGGGCCTCCGGCTCAAAGCCCCTGCCGGTGCGGCCGTCCCATATTCCCCGCGGCCACCTCGACGTATCAAGATGATGCATCCGCACCGTGTTGACCCCCGCGGCCGCCAGCCGCTCCGCCACGTCCGCCGCCTCCTCCTTCGCCGGCAGATTGGCCCCGAACGACAGATTCACCCCCCACAACCGCACGCGCTTACCCTCATGCTCGAAATGCTCTCCCGCCGTCAGCCGCGCCGACTTGACCGTTATAGCCTCGCCCGGCGGTGCCGCAATCAGCGACTGGGGATTCGGCTTGGCCGGTATCACAAACGGCACGAATTCCACGCCGAACGCCACGCCTGTCATGGCACATACACACATAATGACCGTGAGATTCCTCATGATGATGGACTCCATAAAACACCGCCGCCAAGCGGCCTCAACAGTGTTGCACTCTGCAACGTACAGCCTGCATTGCCCTTATCGTTACTCGGTCTTTAACGGTTTCATCCGCTCGGCCCAATCCCGCAGATAGTCCACTCTCCACTGATTGACCGTCCGGGCCCCCGCGTACTGTCCCTCGGCTGTGTCCGGGTGCGGGTCATCCACCCACCATCGCACCCGCCCGGCTCTGGAAATGAATCGCCCGCCCCAACTGTCCTGCGTCGGGTCATCCGGGGTACCGCGCAGCAGGAACGCCACCGATGGCGTATCCCCCATCTTGATGCTGCCACCCTTGAGCGGTACGAAAAAATCCCCCAGCGCCCCATGGCCCTTCACATGCTCATTCACAAACGCCCGATTGCCCAGATCACTTCCCTGCTCGCCCCCGACGTACCATCCGCGAAAGGTCGTATTGCAGTGGATCAGCCACATATCGGGGTGTTCGCGGTCGAGGTATGCGAACGCCGCCTCATCGTTGCGTTGGTTCCACGAGGCGATGAAGTACACGCGAATCTTGTCCTTGATGCCCGGCGCATCGTGCAGCGCCTGGGCCACATCCGTAATGGAACCCCACACCAGCACATACAGCGGCCGCTCATCCGGCTGCCCGGCGCAGCGGACGATCCACTCGGAGCCTTCGGTCGTCTGCGAGTACCCCCGATCCGGGGCCGGCTCAGTCGCCCCCTGCTTGACCATCGCCCGCAGTGCCCCGGGGCTTGGATAGTGCCGGCTTGCCCGGTTGAGTGTGGGATAATCCCGTTCGTAGGTATCCACCACCTTGAGGATATCGCCGGCCCGGCCCTTGCCCGGCGGCGACGAAACCAGCCCCTCGGTATCGAACAGGTCGCTGTATATCAGATAGTGGACCATGGACTGGATGTCGTCCTCATCGCTGCCGCCCAGGTCGGTCGAGATCAGCACCCGATACCGCTGCCCACCGATGGCCCCCGGCCCCAGCGCAAATGCCCCGCCCGCCGCCACCATGACCGCCACAACTGCCGCTGTTGCCCAGAGTCGTCTTGTCCAAGCCATATCCGGCCTCCATAAACGCCCCAGCCAGAGTATGACCGCCCGCCCGACCACAATCAAGGCCAAAAATCACCCTCCCAGGCGTGGCACGGGCATCCTGCCCGTGTAATATGCACCTGACGTCCTTGGTAGGGGCAGCCCCCCGTGGCTGCCCCCAATGGTAAACGCCTGGCCCATGGGAACAACTGACGCCACGGACAAAACGTGATACGCCCCATGCCCCGACAAATCTCCTGAAATTTTGCCCTTGCCCCCTTGCAACACTGCGCCCGCTACGCTAGACTACCGCGCTTTTACCGGGCGATTAGCTCAGTTGGTAGAGCAGCTGACTCTTAATCAGCGGGTCGCAGGTTCGAGTCCTGCATCGCCCATTCCTTTCTACAATTATTGGAGGCAACGAGTACCATGCGAAGACTCCAACTGTCGCTGGCCCTTATGTTGACGATCGCCGCCATCACCCAAGCCACCAACTGGCCCCATTGGCGCGGGCCCTTCTACAATGGCTCGACCGACGAGGCCGCCCTGCCGTTCGAATGGAGCCGCACCGACGGCGTGCTCTGGAGCGTCGAGTTGCCCGGTTGCTCGGCCGCCACGCCGATCGTTTGGGACGACAGAGTCTTCATTTCCGGCGTCGACGCCCCCCAAGACCGTCTTGTCGCCATGTGCTTCGACGCCGCCGACGGCAAGCTGCTCTGGCGGCATGACCTGGCCCAGGGCACGCAAAGAGACGGCCGCAGCAACTATGCCTCCGCCTCGCCCGTTACCGACGGCCGACTCGTCGTCTTCTTCTACGCCAACGGGGACCTGGTCTGTTATGATATGGCCGGCGCCCGCCAGTGGGCCCGTAACATCCAGCAGGACTACGGCACGTTCGCCTTTCTCTGGACCTTCGCCGCCAGCCCCACCATCGTCGGCGACCGCCTCTATATCCAGGTGCTCCAGCGTGATGTTCCCGTCAGCGGCCGGGGCTCGTCCCGCAACGACTCCTACCTTCTTGCCGTGGGTTTGGCCGACGGCAAGACCCTTTGGCGTCAGATCCGCCCAAGCCAGGCCGTCGCCGAATCCCGCGAGGCCTTCAGCACGCCCATCCCCCACCGTTTCGGCGATTCGCTCCAGATTCTGGTCGTCGGCGGGGATGACCTGACCGGCCACGACCCGGCCACGGGCGAGGAACTGTGGCGATGGGGCACATGGAACCCGCGCCGGATCGGGCACTGGCGGCTTGTGCCGTCGCCGGTTGCCGGCGGCGGCGTGGTGCTGGCGTGCGCGCCCAAGGATGACCCCATCTACGCCATTGCCCCCAAGGGCCGGGGCGTGCTTGGCGATGATGCCGTGGCCTGGACCAGCGCATCGACCCGCCAGATCACCTCGGACGTGCCCACGCCCACATTCTACGATGGGGATTTCTTCATCCTCAGCGACCTGCGCAAATCGCTGGCGCGTGTTGACGCCACCGGCGGCGTCAAGTGGCTCATTGAGACGCCCGGCCGCTCCAAGTACGAGGCCTCCCCCAC
>DSDB01000346.1 GCA_011057845.1 Phycisphaerales bacterium
GCCTCCTCGCACTCATAGACCAGGTTGCAGACATGCCCACCCGGCTGGACCTTCGACACATCCGCTCCGATGTGGACCAGATTGAAATTGCCCGAGCTGGTGCCGGAATTCGGGTCTATCGTCAGCCAGTCGCACTCGGCCCTGGCGCTCCAGGCATAAGTGCCACCGCCGGCCACCGCCACATTGACCAATATCGTCGCGGGATTCACCCCCAGTTCGGTCGTCACCAGTTCGGCCCGCTCGTACTGGCTCAGCGACAGCCGTATCTCGGGATCGCCAAACGCCACCCCCGCCCCGACAGACCACAAAACCACCATCGCAAGCCCCCACCCGATGACCCCGGCCGTTGCCGTCCTCTTCGCAGTCCTCGTGCTCACATCGTAGTCACCCACCATAGTCCTGACCTCCTGCAAGGTGTTACATGATAGGGGCTGCTACAAGATTGTCCGGCAATACCCTAACACTCTTCAGGGGATTTGTCAACCGTTTTCTTGCGGCGGGCCCTTCGTCCAGCGAAGGGATGGTCTATTATCCCATCCATCTAACGGCTTGCATTGCCCAGGTCAATTGCGTAATATGAGGGTCGCTGGGCAACGCCACTGACCCGGATAGGCATCGATATGCGAAAAGTCGCCACACTTTTGACCATCGTCTTGACCTTGACGCTCTTGAACGCCGTCTTGTCCGCCCCCGCCGGTACATCGGGGCCCATCACCTTGCCGAAGTTCCTCCAGGCCCCCGTCACCGCCGAGGAACTGGGATTCGAGGAATTCGTCTTCGTCAAACGCAAGCCCTACTCTTCCGACCACTACTACACCGATATCGACAACGGCACCAGCGCCGACCGCTTCCTGCTGGCCAACGGCATCTATATCTTCAACCTCCGCACCCGCCAGGAGCGCCCCGTCGTCACCGCCGCACAGATGCCCGGCGGCAAGGGCCTCATCGGCAAGATCAGCCTGTCCTTCGACGCCCGTAAGGTCCTCTTCGACTTCCGCGAAACCGCGGACCGCGGTTTTCGCATCTGGGAGGTCAACACGGACGGTACGGGCCTGCGACAGGTCCTGCAACCCCCGGCCGATGAGGCCCGGAAGGTCGCCCGCTGGGGCCGCCCCTGGCACACCGACGACATACATCCCTGCTACCTGCCCGACGGCCGGATCGTCTTTTCCTCGACCCGCGCCGAGCACACAATCCTCTGCGGCGGCTCGGCCCATCTGGTTGCCCCCCTGCTGCACCGCATGGATGCCGCCGGCTCCAACGTCGAGCAACTCACGAAAAGCCCCGTCAGCGAGTTCTGCCCGGTCGTCCTCGATGACGGCCGCGTCATGTACCACCGCTGGGAGTACGTCGACAAAGGCGCCCGTGTCTGCAAGACCGTCTGGTCCATGAACCCCGACGGCACCCGCCCCCAGGAACTCTACGGCCTCAACGACGACAGCACCACCATCTACATGTACCCGCAGCCCCTGCCCGGCGACAATCATCGCATCGTCACGGTCGGCACGTGTCATTTCCCCCAGGGGGGCTGTCTGGGCGCCATCATGCTCCTGGACCTGCGAAACCCGATCACCCGGCGGGGCCCCGATCCCGATGAGCCCGACTATCGGCAATGGGACGACCGCTACGTCGCCACCAACATCACCCCTCACGTCTTTGTCCGCCGGCGAATCGAACCCGGCTGGCTCTTCCTCACGGCCGACGGCAAGTACGTCCACGATACCCAGGGCCAAAGCGGCTATCTCTACACCCATCCCTTTCCCGTCAGCCGCAACGCCTTCCTCGTCTCCTTCAAACCCGACCCCGCCCACCACTACCAGAACGTCCCCAACGCCTACGCCATCTATCTCGTGGACACCGAAGGCAACCACCGTTTCATCCACAAAGACAACGACTTGTCCTGCTGGCACCCCACACCCTTGGTCGCCCGCAAGGTCCCGCCCGATATTCAGACCACCCCCGACCCCGTGTACGCCGCCAACCGGCAGGCCCTCTGTATCCTGACGAACGTCTACCAGGGCATGGAAGGCGTCAAACCCGGCGAAGTCAAATGGCTCCGCATCAACGAAACGATTCCCCGCTACTGGGATACCGGCCGACGCTGGGGCTCGGCCACCAGCAGTTCCGTCTGGAAGGCCGCCCTCTGGCCCCGCGTCCAGTGGGGTGTCGTGCCCGTTGAGAAGGACGGCTCCGCGTACTTCAAGGTCCCCGCCGACCGCAGCCTGTTCCTCCAGGCCCTGGACGAGAACTTCGTCGAAATCCAGCGTGAACGCACCTACGTCAACTACCGCCCCGGCGAGGTCCGCTCCTGCAACGGCTGCCACGGCCGCGACAACCACGCCACCGCCCCCATCGCCGCCAACACCCCCATCGCCCTGACGCGCCCGCCGAGTGAGCCCCAGCCGCAACCCTGCGACCTGAAGGAAAACGGCGGCACCGGCCTGCCCGGCCAGGTCATCCACTACCCCAGTGATATCCAGCCCATCTTCGACGCCAAATGCCTCTCCTGCCACGGCCCTGTGGACCCCGCCGGCGGCCTCAAGCTCACCGGCGAGATCACCGAATACTACAGCGTCTCCTACGAGGAACTCTGCAGGAAGCAACTGGCCGGCCCGATCATCGCCGAATTCACCTCATTTCTCCACGGCGACCAGGGCAACTACAACGGCGCCACGCTCCCCCCGAAAAGCCTCGGATGCCACCAGAGCACGCTGATGGCCGTCCTTACCGACCCCGCCCATCCGAAGAACGCCAAAGACGACCACTCAAAGATGCTCACCCCCACCGAGCGCATGATCCTCAGCCGCTGGGTTGACACCAACTACCAGTTCTACGGCACCTACTACGGCCGGCACCACGCCCACTGGGTCAACCCCGACCCCTCAAACCCCAACTACAACCCCGCCGATTTCCGCCGCAAACCCCTCTTCGAAGAAGCCATCAGCCCGTCCGCCCCCGCCTGGCACCGTTAACCCCTGTGGCGAGATCCCCCGTGGCGAGGGCGTCTCGCCCGCGCATGGCATGGGCATCTTGTCCATGCGGGACGCAGCCCATGCACGGCAATACAATAGTTGTCCTATGGTTCTACTGGGGTTTTGGAGCGCAGAAACGTCGAGTTCTTGCACATGATTCGCCATGTTTTCACGTTGCGCCGTACCGACGGCCGGGCACTTGACACCAGAAGGACGGCTGGATTCTGCCCGCGGCGGCAGGAACCCGTGCTTACACAACATCTGATGAAGGACGAACAAATGAAACGGACAAAGACACGGACCATCGCCCTGGTATCTACGGCCCTGCTCCTGAGCGCCATCGCCTGCGTATGGGCCGAAGACCAGATCATCATCAACATCAACATCGCCGTGGCCCCCAACGTCCTGAACCTCCAGAACAACGGCCAGGTCGTCACCGTCCACACCGACCTGCCCTACAGCTCGGTCGCCGGCGCAACTGTTACCCTCAACGGCGTCGAAATCAGTGGGTGGAAGTCCGACAACCAGGGCAACTTCGTAGCCAAGTTCGTCATGCAGGACATCAAGAACCTGCCTCTGAACATCGGGGAACTCAACACCCTCACCCTCACCGGCACCGGAGAGACCGTCTCAGGCGGCTCCTTTTCGTTCACCGGCGCGGCCGATATCCTCGTCGTCAACAATATCCCCAGGAAGTAACCCCCCTGGCACAGAAATAAAAAGGATTGCTTGCACAATCGTAAGAATCGGGTAACCTGGATATAGTGCATTCGGGTTAGAATTCTTCAGGCTCCGGACGAAGACGGCTAATCTCTGCATCGTTTCTGCTTGGTGATTGACCTGATAGGAGTAACGATGGCAAAGCAGTTGAAGACTTCCGCCGACGGCCGCAGATGTGTATTCCCCCACTGCAAGCGCCTCCTGAGCATCTATAACCATGGGAGCTACTGCCACGTGCATTGCGACCAGATGACCCGCGAGCAGATGCGCAAGGCGCCCTATCGCCATCCTCTGTGAGCTGCCGCATCATGCCGTCCCATTGGGGCGCATCCGGGAACATTCAAGCCACGGCTCTCACTGCGGCGCAGGCCCGTTAAGATACCCGAACTGCCCATAGACCACGTCCCGCCACATCCGCATCCGCGACGCCATAAAACCATCGCGCCACCGGTCGAGTTCCTCGCGCGAATAGGGCACGCCGTCGGAGTGTTCCGGCGTGTAGTGGACAAGGGCCCTGTCGACATAACCGAAGGTCCCCAGCGGATTCTCCTTCGGATGCAGCCGGCCCATACTGGTCCACCAGATCAGCCCCACCCACGGCCCGGCCTTGCAGTTGTCGAAGTAACGGTCCATCGTCTCGATCGGCGTCGTGTAGTGTCCCTCAAGCGAACTCGATAGCCCGATGTAGATCATCATCGCCCGCTCGGCCTTCGCCAATCGGATGCCGTTGAGCAGGGCGTGCGTGTCGCTCCAGCACTCGGCCGTCCACGTCGTCGGGTCCTTCGCATCCTTGCAGACACGAGTCTCCACGCCCTCCGGATAGTACTGGGTGCGAATCCGGTGCCATTCGTCCACCCGCTCCAGCACCTTCTCCCGGTTCGCCGGATCCACCGGGTCGTACGGTATCCCCAGCCACCAGTAGTCATACGTATCCACGCCGATGCACTGCGTATTGGATGGCAGTTTCTGGCGGCCGTGCTCCATATCCTTCTCACTGCTGGCCCAGCCGCCGTTGTAGTCCCATGCCGCCCAGCCCACCATGTTGTACCACGACTTGATATGGGCAAACGGCCGCTCCCCGTCCATCTCCCGGTCCTGCACCCGCTCCTGGAACGTCCGGTAGATCGTCTCCAGCCCCTTGGTCCCGAGCCCGTGGAAGTTCTCATCCCCCGACTTGACCATCAGGATGTTGTTGATCAACTGCCGTCCCGTCGCTCGGTCCCCCTCCGGGCCCACCAGCACCTCATCCTGGCTCGCCCACAGCGTCTCAAGAATATCCGTCGTCTTGTCAAACGCCTCATGTTTGTCGCCCGGCTGCCAGTAATCCCGCAGGATGAACAGTTGCCTGTGCCCGTAAGCCCGCAGCATCAGACGGATGATTTCATCGCGGAACTCCAGTCGCCGGGCGTAGAACATGATCGCTGTCGACCATTGGCTGGCGATGTCGATCCGCCGCACATTCTCCTCGTGAAAGGCCTCCAGCGGCCGGCCGCCCGCCCACGATATCAACTCGTACTCGCACAGATACGGCAGAATCCCCTGCGCCTCCTCCGGCGTCCAATGCCAGTTAGGAACGTAGGAGTAGCTGACCACTTCCCCCTGTACAAAACCCCCTCCCAGCGTACGAATGCCAGCGGGCCGATTGGGTTCGGTCCTGGCGGCGGTGGACCCGGACCTGACACGCGGCCTGAACAGGTCCGCCACGCTGCTGAGAAGAGGTATCCTCGCCCCTGCCGGCTCCTGATAGACCTCGTGGAACTTGCGGATTTCCTTCTTCCATTGCCCGAACTGGGCCCACTCCGCAAGCCCGAAGACCTCCCGGGTCCCGACAGACAGCCAGAGTTTGCCCTTTTGCCCGGAGGGAACATAGGCCACCAAGTAATACCGCCCCGACTGCGGCAACTTGACCGTGTCGCTGCGGAGAATCCAGGAATCGGTCCCAGTGAAATGCTCGTGGAAGAACCGTGGCGCCTTGACATCGTCGGTGGGAAAACACCTCGCCCCGGCCCCGGCCGGGAATCCAAACGGCAGGGCCGCCTCCGGCAGACCCGGCCCGACGACCACCATCGCAGGCCGAAAACCCTTCAGACGCTCAAGGGCCGGGATGCCAATCTGAATGTACAGTCCGAATCCACTCTCCGTGTCGAAGGCCAGCCAGACCTGCCGGGCATCATCGGTAATCTCCCGGTAGATAACCTGGGATATGGAAGGCTGGCTGATGAGAACGGCCGTGTTGGGGTCCGTCGCAGCCCTGTCGCTGAAGACGGGCCGATGCGCCCGCGCCGCGCAACAAGTCAGCAACATGAGAACGCTCACCGTGGCAGGATGCTTCGCCATACGCACGCCTCGACCTAAGTGCTGTTCTGTAAATAACTTGCGAGCGAGAGGAGTCGAACCTCCACGTCCAAAAGGACACCAGGACCTAAACCTGGCGCGTCTGCCATTTCCGCCACGCTCGCATCAATCAATCATACAAACCCGGCCCATCGGGCGACGTCGGATCATCCCTGCCCGGCCGACCCGCCTGCCCCTCATCCTCTTCGATCTCATCATCCTCGTCCTGCCCCTCAGCCTCATCGTCCTGCTCATCCCCATCGGCCACCCCCTGCCCCTCATCCGCCTCTGCGACCCGCGAAATCTCCTCGATCCGCCGCTCGGCCGTCCGCAGTATCCCCCGGCAATGCTGTATCAGCGCCATCCCCTTCTCATACTGCTGGAGACTATCCTGCAGCGATACCTCCCCCTGCTCGATCGCCCCGACAATCCCCGTCAGTTCCTTGATCGCGTCCTCAAAACTCAGATTCGCCATATCATCCATCTTCTTGCCCGCGACCATACCAAACGCATCCTTCCACAAAACACCCCAGCCCCCGGTGGCTCAAAGCCCGACGCCACCACCCCTGCCAACGCCATTGTCGCCCCCGTGAACGCCACCATCACCCCTGCGAAGGCAGGGGTCCACACGAAATACGAACGCCTGTCCTGAGCTCAGCCAAAGGGACGATATACGAACAACGAGTCTACCCCGCCAACACCCCATTTTCAACCAAATTCTCACCCCATGCGCATACATCTACCTCGTAATTCTCGTCCAGTTCGCCCCGCAGAGATGCCCTTATTACCCCTCAAACATCGCCGTCATGCAGTTCGCCTCCATCAGCCGTATCGTCTCGTCCAGCGCCACGACTACCTTCTGATAGTGGTTCACATCCCCGTAACTCAAGGTCCGCCCCCGGCGGTCCTTCAACCACTTCTCGCACACCTGATACCCACCCACGTGAAACTCCCACACCTCCGGGCGCACGCCCTCGAAGTACTGGTCCTTGTTGATATACACCCGCCCCGCCGCCGTCCGCTCGGCGTCGGCCATGTACTTCGGATACCCCGCCTCAACCGTCATATTCCCTTCCTCCGGAAACGCCGGCCAACGCTTCTCATCTTCAAGAACCGCCGCTTCCATCAAGTGCAGCGCCAGCAACTGCCGACCCACGCCGCAAAACTCGCGAAACACCGCCCGCCCCGTCGGCCACGGTATCCGCGGAAAATCGGTTTTCAGGAACTCCGCGTACCGCCGCCGATACTCCGGGCTGTGCAGCACCGCATAGACATACTCAAACACATCCTCCGGCCCAAAGGTCTTCTTCAAATCCCCCCGCCCATCCGCGACGAATGCCAGCTTCACACAGCCGGCCAGCTCCTCCACGTACTTGCGGGACAGGTTCGGTACCCGCCCGCCCTCGCCCCGAGGCCAGTTCTCATAGTCCAGGTCCTGCTGAGAGCCGTTCGGATAGATGTACAACGGCACGACACACGCCACCCCCCGTTTGCTCACGAATACCCTGCATTCGATCAAGGCGTTTGCGGCGAATCCATAGCAGTACTCAGGCACCTCGTAGTCATATTGCCGCATGGTCAACAAGGCTCTATTGCCTCTGTCGAGAATATGCTGCATGACCTCCCACGCCGGGCGGCTTGTCAACTCACCATCGTAGTACAGCCACCGTTCATCAAACGGACGATATGTACACCTGCGGATGCACCGTTCGTCGAACGCCGTCCTCAACCGCCGCGTCGTGATATCATAACTCGATGAATCCTCGACACGGTAAAGGTCGCTGAACGGGGGCCGTATGCCCTCAGGCGAGTAGAACATCTTCATGCGTCGTTTGAGTTCCGATCGGTCGAAATCGACAAATAAAGAATCCCTGTCCGTTTTGAGCCCACTCTGATTCACCGGGAATATGGAGTCGACTCCGACGCCGTCGCAGTATTGCTCAATGTTCTCAAATTGCTTTGGGACGAAGAAGAAAGACCGGCCCAGACAACTGTCGCGGTCTATATGCCTGATCCTGACCCAATCGGTCGTGGCGACGGAATGCGACGAAAGGTACTCGTACTTGGCGGCCCTGCGCCCCCAACAGTCGCGGTAGTGAACCCTGCCCAGGCCCTTATGACCGGGCTTGCGGACAAAGATGCCGATGGCCGTGCCCTGCTTGATATCGAACACATTCTCGTCCTTGGAGCCGTCCGGACAGACTTCCTTCTTGCCGCTGTCGCCGTGCAGGTTAAGGATGTAGATATCCGAAAACGTCGTCAGAAGCGATTCGCGCATCCGCCGGTGGGTAATGCCGTCGATATACGTGTTATTGGTAATAAACGCCAACACCCCCGCCCCGGTCTGTTCGATCCGGTGCTGTCCGTAGCGGATGAACTTGATGAAATCGTCGTCCAGGTTCAGCTTCTTCTCCTGGAGGCCGGTCTTGTACTCCTCCAGCAACTGAAGAATCCACTTGCCTTTGTTCATCATCCCGTAGTTGGCGTAAGGCGGGTTTCCGAGCACCACCATGATGGGAAGGTCCCGCTTCACGGCGTTCGCTTCGCGAGCCTCCTGCGCAAGCCACTGCGTGAACAACGGCAGCCCCGCCATGTCCTGGGCATCCTCAAGCGTGTTCGTCAGGTATATCCCCAATCGTTCTTCGCTCTCGAAATCATACCCCGTCCGGTTCAGCTCCAGACCGAGCTTCATGTGCGCCACGGCATACGGGGCCATCATCAACTCGAATCCGAACACCCGGGGCAGCAGATGATCTCGTACATACCCCGACCACATCCCTTTGTGCCGCTTAAACCTGTCGTGAATATGCTCCACAACCTCAAACAGGAACGTCCCTGTCCCAACCGCCGGATCAAGGATCAGGCAACGATGAGATTCTCTCTCGCATCCGCCATTACCCGCACGTCTCACCTTGGAACTGTCGGCAAGCCCGTGTTTCAGTCCAAAGACGTCTCTCAGAAGCTCATCGACGCTCCGCACGATATAGCGGACCACCGCCTCGGGAGTGTAGTAGACACCCCGCACTTTGCGCAGCTTCGCGTCGTACTCACGCAGGAATGTCTCGTAGAAGTGGACAACCGGATCGAGCCCCTTGCTCCGCTGGGCAAATCCCTCCAGCACATCTCCCATCCGCGCACGTGCAAGCAGGCCCACAACATCGTCAACGATCCACGCGATCCGGTCGTCCAGATCGGGCCCGGCGATTTCGTTGAACATCTTCCGAAGGAACGGATTTGTCTTCGGCAGCAAGTAGCCCGCCTCCTTCCGTGTAAACGTCTCGCGCGGCGTGCCCGCCCCGATGTGGCAATGTGCGGTGAACAGCCCATAGCAGATCGTCTGGGCGTACATATCCGCGAATTGCCCTTCCGTCAGATCGTGGATGAGCACCTTGCGAAACGCCTCAAGCTGGCCGTGTAACTGCCCCCGACCGCCCTCCTGCTCAAAAGTCCTCACAATAACATCCCGGAGCAACCTCGCCAGGGCCGCCATCCGAACCGCCAAATCCTTCGCGGTCTTGATCGACTCCGACTCCTGCGACAGAAAGGCCGTGAACAAATCCCCAACCTGTTTCTTGCTCTCGGCCGTCGCCTTGAATCGTCCCCCGGCCCCCTCATGCCCCAGCCGCGCCGTAAGCTGAATCTCTCCCCGCAGATACCACCGAAACTCCAGGTAATCCGTCAATATGAAATTCCCCAGGCTCGGCAGATAACGCTTCTTGACCTGCTCGCTACGAGCCTCCTTGGTAAGATTGGCCCCGATATCCTTGCATTCGATGTATCCGATGGTCAGGTCCGCCTTCCGCGCAATCCGCAAATCCGGCGCCCCGCACGCAATCCGCCGCGGCTCATTGACCGCCGTAATCTCTTTACCCAATCCCTCAACCAGCGTCTTCAACGCCGGCCGATGCGTATGCTCCGTCGCGTCGCCCCCCGCCACCGCCTTGTTAATCGCACCCAGATACTGATCGAACGCATCCGCCACTAGAGCGCCCCTCAAAAAGCCAAACCGGTCCAATTGCCGCCAGCCCGGATTATCACCACCCGCCCCCCGCCTGTCAACC
>DSDB01000125.1 GCA_011057845.1 Phycisphaerales bacterium
GATACCGGCGCCGGTATCCCGCCCGACAAGATCGGACGGATCTTCGAGGCGTACTACTCGACGCGGCCGGAGGGTTCCGGCCTCGGGCTGTCCACGGCCCGAAAGATCATCGGCGCCCACGGCGGTCGGATCGACGTGCAGAGCGAGCCCGGTAAAGGCGCCGCTTTTACGATACGACTGCCTCGACAGATTCCGTGAGGTTTGTGTGAAGGAAAAAGTCGGCACAGTGTTGATTGTGGACGATGAGCGGGACCACGCCGACGGCCTTGCCGAGGCGATCGAGAAGGTCTGCGCCCGCACCCTTGCGGTCTACACGGGCAGGGACGCTCTGGAACTGGTCGACAGGGAAGATATTGACGTGATCGTTACGGATCTGAAATTGGAGGGCGATGTCGACGGCCTCGATATCCTCCATGCCGTGACGGCCCGCAGCCCGCATCCGGAGGTCATACTGATCACGGCCCACGGGTCCATCGACACCTGCAAACAGGCCATCAAGCAAGGCGCTTACGACTACCTGTCCAAGCCCATCGATGTCCCACAGCTTCGGACGCTGGTTGTGCAGGCGGCCCGCAAGGCGGCGGCGCAGTTGCGGATCGCGGCGCCGGCGGCGCCGGACGGCGATTTTGTTTTCGAAGGCATCCAGGGTAATGTGCCCGCCATGAAGGGCATCTTCGATATCCTCAAGCGGGTGGCGCCAACGAATATCTCCGTTCTGATTGAAGGGGAATCGGGCACCGGCAAGGAATTGCTGGCCCGCGCCATCCACGCCAACAGCAAGCGGTGGAACAAGCCGTTCAGACCGATTAACTGTGCCGGCTTGACCGAGACCCTCCTGGAAAGCGAGTTGTTCGGGCACGTCAAAGGGGCTTTCACCGGCGCGATGACCGACCGCAAGGGCCTCTTTGAGATCGCCGATAAGGGGACTCTCTTTCTGGATGAGATCGGTGACATGCCTTTGAACATGCAGGCCAAGCTGCTTCGCGTGCTGGAGGACGGCGTCGTGGTGCCGGTGGGTTCGACCAGACCCACGGTCGTGGACGTGCGGGTGATCAGCGCCACGAACCAGAACCTGGCCCAGTTGGTGGAAGACAAGAAGTTCCGCCAGGACCTGTATTTCCGCATCAAGGGGGTTAATATCACGCTGCCGGCGTTGCGCCAACGGCCGCGGGATATCAGCGACCTGGTGAACTATTTCATCGACGAGGCGGCCTCGGAGACGGGCGTGGCCGTCGGCGGCATCACCGACGCGGCCCTGAACGTCCTGGTCAACTACGACTGGCCGGGCAACATCCGCCAGTTGCGCAACACCATACGCACCATGGTCGTCATGTGCGACCGCGACCGGCTGGATGTGAGGGATATTCCGGCGGAGATTCACCGTCCGCGACAGTTGACCGGGGCCGCGCCGGCGGCGGGCGACCTGGGCGGCATGTCGCTGAGCGACCTGGAGAGGCAGGCCATCCTCGATACGCTGGCGCAGACCGAAGGTAACCGGGAAAAGGCGGCGAAGATGCTCGGCATCGGGGAGCGCACCCTCTACCGCAAGATCAAGGAATTCGGCCTGGGCTGAAGCGCCGCGACAGGCCGGTCGTGCCCGATGGAGGGCCCGGCGTGAGGTGGTCTATGGCGGTCAATATCCCAAGGCCGCGCCCCGGCCGCGCGGATCGGAGCATCCGGTACGCACGCCCGTCCGCGGATCGACGATGACGGCCTGTACATTGCCGATCCGTTTGACGTTCTTGAGCAGGTGGCCTCGGCGTTTCAGTTCCTCGGCGGCCGCATCCGAGAACGCTTCCTTCTCGTGTTCGACGGCGTCGGGCAGCCACTGATGATGAAACCGAGCGGCCGCGACAGCCCGGTCAATCGTCATGTCGTGGTCGATGATGTTGATGAGGCACTGTAGGACCGTCGTGATAATAGTGGGACCGCCGGGGGTGCCGACGACCTATCGAGCGTCGAGTGTCAGTGTGATCGTCCTGTCCGACGCATTGTATCGGACGGGGACCTTATGGTTGTTCAGTGTCATGGTTTCGGGTCGGCGATCCGCGTACAGTCGCAGGTTGATCAGAGGCTGGCCGCTGAGCTGGACACTCCTGTCGGGGCCTTCCGCGGTGAACGCCGTATAGACCTTCGAGAGGCAATCCAGGACCATGGCTCCATCCTTCCGCAGGTAACTGCCGCATGCCACCATATATCGCTGCGTTGAGTTCGGGTCGTCGTTGTCGCTGTGCCGGCGGGTGACGCCGAAGACGGCCGCGTCGGTCTCCCAGCCGTTGATGACGTTGCAACTATTACGGTGCATCTTGCGGCCGTCCGCCATCAGATTCAGGTACACATCCGACACACGGTCCTTGCCCGTGATACGAACGCCGACGGCGTTGTCCGCTTCCAGAAGCTCCACCTGCGGTAGGGGTCCATCGTCGCGCGAAGGCAGCAGGGCGGTGATGAACTTCGCCTCCCGCATCGGCTGCGGCGGCGACAGCGCCAAGTAGGGGACCTGTGTGTCGGGGTCATGGTCCTTCAGGCCCGACTTTTCGGTGACGGCCACCTGTGTGGGGTAGAGCATTTTGACCGTCACGGCCGCTCGATTGCCGGCGGATACGTGGATGTCGGCGCCGGATGCATCGGCCTTGCCATCGTAGTGAAGAAGCCATTCGAGCTTGCCGGGCTCGTGGGTTCGCACATCGTCAAAGATCAGGATGACGCCGTCGAGCCAGACGAAATGCCGGTAGTTGCGGCTGAACTTCCACGAGGTGGGGCCGGTGGCGTCCGCCAGAATGTATTTGAGGTCGCCCAAGTCCAGCAGATGCCGCACCGAGCCGGGTGTGACCGTGCCGCGGTCCGGCCCGGCGCAGTCCTCCGGGTGACCGGCGCGGCCATCGGTCAGGATGACGTTGTGTGCATGGCTCTGGCGGTAGTAGGATGAATACTCGGGCCGACTGTAGGAGCAATTGCCGCTGTCAATCAGCAGGGGCTTGCCCTTGTGAAAGAGGAGAAATGAGCCCGCGTCGGGGTGGGCGTGGTTCCACGCATAACCGGACTTGACGGCCAGCAGCGTCGCATCATCCGACCACGAAGACCGCAACATGGCCCAGCCGATTTGCTCGTAAGCGAACGAGTTCGGCAGGTCGGCAGGGGGCAGCGGTACGCTCGGAGCCAAACCGCAGGCCAGCGCGATGGGGTCTCTGTATCCACGGTCCATCCGGGTCAGATACCACCGCCGGGCCTGTGAGGCGTAGCCGCAGGCCTCCAGAAGGCGAAGCGTCCGCGAGCCATCGGCGTTGAGGCTGCTGTCGCCGAAGTTGACGGCAAGCAGGCCATCCGAAGTGGGATAACAGGTGCGGACGAAGAAGTCGCCGGCGGTCTCAAGCAGGCCAATCGGCGGGGCGGGCCGATCCGGGAATACGCCAGGCCAGGCCAGGCGAAAGAGCAGGTACTCCGACAAGGCGTAGTTGGCGTAAGAGACGCTCTCGTAGAAGGCGCCTTTCGGGTCGAAGTTGGTGCACTTGTTCTGCAGAATATTGCCGCCATAGTAGAACCACTCGGCGAAAGCATCGTTGACCCGCTGTGCCCACGACGCCGCCTCGGTATGGTCGGCGGCAATCGACAGCGACGCCAGGCCCGCCATCGCCACACAGACGCTCCACCAGTTGTGCCCCATCGAGTCGAGTGCATGGATACGGCGCTCGCCCAGGAGCCAGTCATCGAGCGTCGGCCGGATGCCCAGTCGGACCATCGCCTCGACAATACTCTGGCGGTCGGCGGGGCTGATGGCGTCGCGGATGCTGTCGTAGCCCACGGCGTAGCCGTAGCAGAACCGGGCCGTGTTCAGTTCGCTATGCCAGGGTGGATTATGCCCGGCATCCCCGGCCCAGCGGTTCAGGGCGGCGTAGTGCAGCATCGCCTCGGCCAGGCGGTTGGCGTAGCGTCTATCGCCGGTTATCCGGTAGGCCAGGCCGAGGGTCTGGCCCATATCGGCCATCTGGGAACTCGGACGGCCGTAGTTGCCATGCTGACCACTACCCCCCTCGGCGTACTCCTTCGAGACCAGTTCGTCTCTGAGCAGCCGATCCGCTCTGTCGATCATTCGCAGCCGGGCCTCGGCGATTTCACCGGGCTGGCCGGCTTCGGCCTTCAAACGCTCGATCCGTTGGGCCGTGAAGAAAAGTCTGGGGCCCGCCGGGTCCTCCGCGGCCATGGCAGAACCACACACGGCCGCTCCAAGCAGCAAGGCACACAGCCGTGTCAGGGCTTGAGGGCGACTCTTCGGCCGGCGTTGTCTTTGATCGTTCATAAGCGACTCCTCAAAAAGGCGACAGCTCGGATTCTACACTGCCGGCGGGATATTTCCACAGGTTCCTGATGGTTGCGGATACCCCGAATCCTGCTATAGTAATGGTTTGGCCGCAGCGCGGCGTTCCGGGGCTTGCGGCGCGGTGTGAATGATCTCTTGTTTGGAGTGGCTCATGATGTCCAAGACGTCTTTGTGCCGTCGGCGATTCCTCAAGGCGGCCGCCGCTGGGGGTACGGCGGTGGTCTTCCCGGCGATTGTGCCGGCGTCGGTGTTCGGGGCCAATGCCCCCAGTAACCGGATTGTGATGGGCGCTATCGGCGTCGGCTCCCAGGGCACCGGCGATATGCAGGGTTTTCTGGGAAAGCCGGAGGTGCGGATGGTGGCCGTCTGCGACGTCGATCGCGGCCACCGTGAACGGGCCAAGCGAATCGTGGACGACCGATACGGCAGCAGCGACTGCAAGGCCTATCTGGATTTCCGCGAACTCATGGGTCGGGGCGATCTGGACGCGGTCCAGTTGGCGCTGCCGGACCACTGGCACGCCATCCCGGCCATTGAGGCGGCCCGCGCGGGGCTCGATATTCACGGTCAGAAGCCCCTGGCCCGGTCGATCCGGGAGGGGCGGGCCATCTGCGACGCAGTCCATCGCTACGGGCGAATCTGGCAAACGGGTAGCCAGCAGCGGTCGGATTACCACTTCCGCCGGGCCTGTGAACTGGTCCGCAACGGACGTCTCGGCAAGATCAAATACATCGAGGTAGGGCTGCCTACCGGCGGTGGCACGAATGTGCGGCCCATCGCCCAGGTTCCCGACGGCCTCGACTGGAACTGGTGGCTGGGCCCGGCCCCGTATGTTCCTTACCGGGGCGTCTCACATTGGGACTGGCGATGGATCATGGACTACTCCGGCGGCCAGCTCACCGATTGGGCCGGGCATCACATCGATATCGCCCACTGGGGCATGGGTTGGGACCGTACGGGGCCCGTGGAGATCGAGGGCAGGGGGGTCTTCCCCACCGACGGCCTGTTCAACGTGCCGACCCACTACCGTTTCACCTGCCGGTATGCAAACGGCATCGAGATGATCGTAGCCAACAACACCCAGGTGGCCCAGGGCGCCAAGTGGTACGGCCAGAAGGGCTGGATTCATGTCAGCCGCGGCGGCCTCAGCGCATCGGATGAGAAGATACTCCGCGAGGAGATCGGGCCGGACGAAATCAGGCTCTATGAGAGCCGCGACCACAAGCAGAACTTCCTGGACTGTGTCCGCAGCCGCAAGGAGACGATCTGTCCGGTTGAGGTCGGCCACCGTTCCATCAGCGTCGGACTCCTGGGCGAGATCGCCATGCTGACCGAACGCAGGATCAAGTGGGACCCGGAGCACGAGGAGATCATCAATGATCCGGAGGCCTCGGCCCTGCTCGGCCGCAGCTATCGCGAACCCTGGACCCTGTGAGAACAACTCCGCCCAAGAGGCGACACGAAGGAGCTTGATAATGAGAAAGACCACAGTCCTGTTGACTGCTCTGCTGACCTGGGCCTGCCTGGGCTTGTCGGCCTGCCGCGCCGAGAAGGGGTGGGAGGACCTCTTCGACGGCAAGACGCTCAATGGCTGGGTCCAGCGAAACGGCAAGGCCCGCTATACGGTCGAGGGCGGCGCCATCGTCGGTACGACGGTCACCGGCACACCCAACAGCTTCTTGTGTACGGAGAAGATGTATAGCGACTTCATCCTGGAGCTGGAGTTCCTTGTCGCCGATAGGATGAACTCCGGCATCCAGATTCGCAGCAACAGCTACCGCGACTACAACAACTACCGTGTCCACGGCTACCAGGTTGAAATCGACCCATCGGACCGGGCGTGGAGCGGTGGAATCTACGATGAAGGCCGACGAGGGTGGCTCTTCGATCTAAAGGAAAAGCCCGAGGCGCAGAAGGCCTTCCGGCGTGGCCGGTGGAACCACTATCGCGTGGAGGCCATTGGCGACCGCATCCGTACCTGGGTCAACGGCGTACCCGCGGCGGACCTGACCGACGGCATGACGCGCACCGGTTTTATTGCGTTGCAGGTCCACAGTTCGCAGACGGCCGGCCAACAGATTCGCTGGCGCAACATCCGCATTATGGATCTGGCGCCTGTCCGCGGGCGGCCGTACCTCAAGGCCCTCATCATCGACGGCCAGAACAACCACGACTGGGCGGCCACGACACCCTATCTCAAGGCCATCCTTGAGGATACGGGGCTGTTCAGCGTCCAGGTGGCGACCAGCCCGCCCGCAGGCAAGCCTATGGACGACTTCAAGCCGCCATTCGCCGGCAACGACGTCGTCGTGCTTAACTACACCGGTGACGACTGGTCGGGGCAGACGCAGCAGGCCTTCCTGGACTACGTGCGCAACGGCGGCGGGGTGGTCGTCTTTCATGCCGCCAACAACGCCTTCCCGAACTGGAAGGAATATAACGAGATTATCGGCCTGGGCGGCTGGGGCGGCCGCAATGAGAAGTCCGGGCCGATGGTCCGCTGGAAGGACGGTCGGATGGTGCTCGACCATTCTCCGGGCGCCGGCGGCACACACGGCCCGCAGCATGAGTTCGCCGTCGAGACGCGGGACGCGGATCATCCCATCATGCAAGGTCTGCCGCGGAAGTGGCTGACGGTTCGGGACGAACTCTACAGCAAGCTCCGCGGCCCGGCCGAGAACCTCAGGGTCCTGGCTACCGCTTACGCCGATCCCGGTCAGCAGGGCACCGGTGAACACGAGCCCATCCTGTTCACCGTTGGCTGGGACGAGGGGCGCGTGTTCCACACCGTACTCGGCCATGGACCGGAGCAGTGCCGGGGCGTCGGCTTCATCGTCACGCTCCAGCGGGGGGCCGAATGGGCCGCCACCGGCCGGGTCACGCAGCATAACGTCCCCTCCGATTTCCCCACGGCGGACAGGACAACTATCCGTCCATCGCCGCAGGACTACACGGCCATACGTAAGTACGACTTTGAGCAATCCCGTGCAACACTGGCGGCCATCGAGGCCGAGATTCGCAGCGTCCCCATCGGGGCCTTCGACCGGATCGAATCGCGGCTGCTCGAAGAACTGGCGGCTCCGGAAACGACCTTTGCCGGTAAGCAGTTCATTTGCCGATGCCTGCGTGAGGTGGGATCGGCTAGGTGCGTGCCCGCCCTGTCGGCTATGCTGCCAGACAAGGAACTCTCGCACGTGGCCCGCTGGGCCTTGCAGATGATACCGGCGCCCGAGGCCGGACAGGCGTTGGTCGCGGCATTGAAGACGACGCAGGGCGACCTGCGGATCGGCGTTGTGGGGTCTCTCGGCTCACGGCGCGAGCGGGTGGCAGTCAAACCGATCTCCGCACTTATTGGTGAAGATGGCGAGGCGGCTCTCACGGCCGCCGCCATCAAGGCCCTGGGACGAATCGGCGGTTCCGAAGCGGCCAAGGCTCTTATCGCCGCCAAGACGCCGGTCGAACTCAAGAGCCCGCGGGACGACAGTCTCCTGCGCTGTGCTGATTCGCTGCTGGATAACGGCGAGGCGGATGCGGCGGCGCGTATCTACGCCTCCATGACGGATCCCGAGTACGCCACGCCCGTGCGAATTGCGGCGTATCGCGGGTTGATGCTGGCCGATGCCGACAGGGCCGTACCGGCGGTCCTGGCGCTGCTGAAAGACAGTGACCTCAAGTTGCAGGAGGCCGCCGGCAAGTTCATGACCGAGATGCCCGGCGAGGGCATCACGAAGGCGCTGGCCGGGGAGCTTGCGGGATTGGGCCCGCAGGCGCAGGTGGTCCTGATTGGGGCCCTGGAGGCTCGCGGTGATAAGACGGCGGCGGCGTCCGTTGCTGCGATGGCGTCGGCGGGTGAGCCGGCGGTTCGCCTGGCGGCCGTCAATGCACTCGGCGTTCTCGCAACGGCATCGCATATTGAGATGCTGGCGACGATCAGTGCCGAGTCCGGCGAACTCGGCAGGGCCGCCGCCCGCAGCATCAGCCGTATCGCCGATGCCAAGGCGCCGGCCATCCTGGAGACGCTGGCCACCAGCCACGGCCAGCCACAGGTTCGCACTACCGTTATCAACGCGATTGTCGACCGGCGGCAGGTTACGGCATCCGGCGCATTGCTCAAGGCCGCAGGCGACAGCGAGGCGGGCGTCCGCAAGGCGGCTTACAGGGCCATCGGTGCTCTGGGCGGCGAGAAGGACATCCCCCCGCTCGTGGAAAACCTCATCAAGAGCGAAAGCGCCGCGGATCGAAGCGACATCGAGCGGGCTATCGTCTCGATTGTGTCGCGGACCAAAGACTATGACGGCGCGGCGATCATTGCCGGGCTGGATACGGCTTCGGACGAGGTAAAGATGAGCCTGCTCAACACGCTGCCGGCGGTCGGTTCGGACAAGGCCCTGTCGGCGGTGCGAACCGCTCTGTCGGCGGGCGGGGAGGTTGGCAAGGCGGCCGTCCGTGCCCTGGCCGCGTGGCCGAATCCGGCGCCCCTGGACGATCTGCTGGAAGTGGCCGGGAAGGACGGCGACGCCACGACGCGGGTGATTGCGTTGCGCGGCTACATCAAGCTGGTTTCGCTGCCGGCGAATCGCCGTTCGGCTGATACGGTCAAGCTGTTGCAGGCGGCCTTCCAGGCGGCGGAGCGTCCGGATGAAAAACGGGCGGTTCTGTCCCTGTTGCCGGACTATGCCTGCGATGAGTCACTGGCCCTGGCCGAGCGGGCCAAGACCGACAGTGCCCTGGCGAAGGAGGCCGAGCAGGCCGTCTCCAAAATCAGGAGCGTTCTTCTGAACAAGAGTCTGAAGGTCTCGGCCTCGTTGAACAGCAACGCCGCCGGCAGGGCCATCGACGGAGACCCCGGCACGCGGTGGGATACCGGCCGCGGCATGACGCCCGGCGACTGGTTCATGATCGACCTGGGCGTCGACGGCAAGGTCAAGGGCCTGGTTCTGGATTGTCGAGGCTCCGACGGCGACTATCCGCGTGGCTACGAAGTCTACGCCTCCTTTGACGCGGGCAACTGGGGCACGCCCATCGTCACCGGCAAGAGCGATAATCCCCTGACGAAAATCGACTTCGGCAAGACCGTTTCGGCCCGCTTCATCAGGATTGTGCAGACCGGATCGGTTCCGACGCTTTTCTGGTCGATCCATGAGTTGACCGTTGAATTCGAGTAGCGATTCTGTGTATTGGGAGTCCGCAATGAGTTTGCGAGGTGTCGTGTTGGCGGGTGGGACCGGGTCACGGCTGCTGCCGCTGACGAAGGTGACGAACAAGCACCTGTTGCCGGTCGGCGACAAGCCGATGATCTTCCATCCCATCGAGAAACTTACCGGCGTGGGGATCGAGGAAATCCTCATCGTCACCGGCGTCGAGCACATGGGCGACGTCGTGAGCCTGCTGGGGTCGGGCAGGGACTTCGGCTGCCGCTTCACGTACAAAGTCCAGGACGAGGCCGGCGGCATCGCCCAGGCGCTCGGCCTGGCGCGCGGCTTCGCCCGGCAAGAGCCTCTGGTGGTGCTCCTGGGCGACAATATCTTCCGCGACAGTCTCGCGTCCTACGCCGGCCGGTTCATGAAACAGGGCGGCGGCGCCCGGCTGTTGCTGCGGCAGGTGGATGACCCCCACCGGTTCGGCGTCGCCGAAATCGCCGGCGACCGGATCGTAGGAATCGAGGAGAAGCCCCAGCAACCGAAGAGCCACTACGCCGTGACGGGCATCTACTTCTACGACGGGGGGGTATTCGACATCATCGA
>DSDB01000433.1 GCA_011057845.1 Phycisphaerales bacterium
CCCGTATGGCTCCGGCGAAGTTGGCCGGATCGCGCGGATCGACGAACGTCACCTCAATGCCGAACTTGCGGAAGGTCTGGCTGAACAGCGTCGCCGTACCGCCGTAGAGCGAATTCGACGACACGACATGCCCGCCGGCCCCACAGATGTTGAAGATACTCACATAGATGGCCGACTGCCCGGAACTCAGCGCCAGGCCCGCGGCGCCGCCCTCCATCGCGGCCAACCGTTTCTCCAGCACGTCCGTTGTGGGATTCATCAGGCGCGTGTAGATGTTGCCGAACTGCTTCAAGGCGAAGAGGCTGGCCGCATGATCCGTGTCGTGGAAGCAATAACTGGTCGTCTGGTAGATCGGCACGGCACGGCTGCCGGTGGTCGGATCCGGCTCCTGCCCGGCGTGCAAGGCCAGCGTCTCCAGATGATGCGTGGTCTGCTGTGTCATCGTAGAAAGTCCTTTCTGGGCTGCTATTTTTCCGGGAGGACCTCGACCATCCGGTCAAGCGCCCGGCGGGCCTTCGATGCAATATCCGGCGGCACCGTGATGACGTACCGCATGTCCTCCAGCGAGGCAATCAGTTTATCGACGGTGATGCGTTTCATGTTGGGACAAACTGCGCGCTCGGTTACGGGGAAGAACTCGGCCCGCGGATTCTGTTTCTTCAAGGCGTGGATGATGCCGTTTTCCGTGGCGACGATGAATCGGCGGGCCGCGCTGTTCCTGACGAAGCTAAGCATCTGTCCGGTGCTCAGCAATTGATCGGCCAGCTTCTTGCTGGGTTCGGAGCACTCCGGGTGCATGAGAACGACGGCATCCGGATGTTGCTGCCTGGCTCGATGGACGTCGTCATCCGTGATAGTGATATGCGTGGTGCAGTAGCCGGGCCATAGCACCATCTTCCGGCCGGTGCGCTCGACGACGAATTGACCCAGGTGCTGGTCGGGAATAAAGATGATTTCACGGTCCGCCGGCAGCGAACGAACCACTTCCACCGCGTTGGAACTGGTGCAGCAGTAGTCGCTCTCGGCTTTGACCTCGGCCGAACTGTTCACATAGCAGACGACCAGCGCCTCCGGGTGCTCGGCCTTGAGGCCTCGCAGTTGCTCGGCGTCAATCATGTCGGCCATGGGGCAGCCCGCGGACTTGTCGGGCAGGAGCACCGTCTTGTCCGGCGAGAGGATCGCGGCCGTCTCCGCCATGAACCGCACCCCGCAGAACACAATGACCTCCGCATCCGTCCTCGAGGCCTCGATGCTCAGGCCCAGCGAGTCTCCGCAGAAATCCGCCAGGTCCTGAATCTCGCCTCGCTGATAGTTGTGCGCCAGGATGACGGCGTTTCGTTGTTTCTTCAGGCGTTCGATTCTCTCAATCACCGGCTTGTCCAAACGCTCAAGTGATTTCATTTACTCCAGTCCCGCCTTTCCTGGGTCGATTTCAGGCTTGCGGTAGATCAGATCGGGGTTCGCGGTCGTCACGACAACGCCGCGGGGAACCGACTGCTTGACCCAGACGTTTCCGCCGATGGTCGCTCCTTCGCCGATGACCACGTCGCCCAGGATGGTCGCCTCGGCATAGATTGTTACATTGTCCTCGATGGTCGGGTGGCGTTTGCCGCCCCTGATGATGCGCCCCCGCTCGTCCTTGCGGAAGCTCAATGCGCCCAGTGTGGCCCCCTGGTAGATCTTCACGTTCCTGCCGATAACCGAGGTCTCGCCGATGACGACCCCCGTCCCGTGGTCGATGAAGAAGTTCTCGCCGATGGTCGCCCCCGGGTGGATGTCGATGCCCGTGCGGGCGTGGGCGCACTCGGACATGATCCGCGGGATCAGCGGTACGCTGCGGACAAACAGTTCATGCGCGATGCGGTACGTGGTGATGGCCGTAATGCACGGGTAGCTGATAACGATCTCTTCGTAGCTCTTGGCCGCCGGGTCTCCGTCGAACGCCGCCTTGACATCCCCCTTGAGCAGGTTGCGAACCCGCGGGATCTGCTCCAACAGTTCAATCGTCACGTTCTGGGCCCGGGTCTCGCAGTCGCAGTCGCCGCAGTTGTCAATGCGGCACTGATACCGGTAGGCCCGCCGAATCTGCTCGGCCAGCTCGTTGTGAATCTGGCAGAGCAGGTCGCCGATGATGAACTTGATGTTCGCCTGCGCGATGGTCCGGTTGCCCGTGTGCCCGGGGAAGAGCACCTCGAAGAGCAAGTCGAGAATCTGGAGTATCTCGCCTCGCACCGGCAGTTGGGTGGCGTCGATGAAATTGATTCCGCTGTCCCCGTGATACGTCTCGACGATGCCCTCGACGAGCTTCTCAATACGTTTGGCTGTGAGTTTCTTCTCTTTCATGTTTCTTACCGGGCCGGTTGACCGGCCGGACCTTTAAGGCTGGTCGAACATTTCCGTGGAGAGGTAGCGTTCTCCGGTGTCCAGGAGCACCACGACGATGGTTTTGCCCTGGGCGGTGGGCCGGTGGGAAATCTGCATGGCGGCCCACATCGCGGCCCCGGAACTGATCCCCACGAGCACGCCTTCCTCCCGCACGAGGCGCCGGGCGGTCTGCATGGCGTCATGGTTGGAGACGGCGATGATCTCGTCGATCAATTCGCGTTTGAGTACGGCCGGCACGAAGCCCGCGCCGATGCCCTGTATCTTGTGCATCCCGGGCCGGCCCCCGGCCAGAACAGGCGAATCCGTCGGCTCGACGGCCACGGCCAGCAATTGTGGGTTTCGCTGCTTGAAGACCTCGGTGCAACCGGTGAACGTTCCGCCGGTTCCAATGCCGCAGACAAATACGTCGATCCGTCCGTCTGTGTCGTTCCATATCTCCTGGGCGGTGGTCTCGCTGTGAATCCGTGGATTAGCCGGGTTCTGAAACTGTTGCGGCATGAAGGCGTCGGCATGTTCCTCGACGATCTCGCAGGCCTTGGCGACGGCGCCGGTCATGCCTGACTCGGCCGGGGTCAGCACCAACTCGGCCCCAAATATGCGTAGCAGTTTCCGTCGCTCCATGCTCATGGATTCCGGCATGGTCAGGACCAGCCTGTATCCCCGGGCTGCGCAAATGCAAGCCAGTCCGATACCCGTGTTGCCGCTGGTGGGCTCCACGATAAGCGTACCGGGCCTGATGTCGCCGGACTTCTCGCCCGCCTCGATCATGGCCAGGGCGATCCGGTCCTTGACGCTGCCACATGGGTTGTAGGACTCCAACTTGGCCAGAATCGTCGCGGCAGGCGATCCAAGCTTGTTAATCCGCACCAAGGGGGTATACCCGACGGCGGCCGTGATGTCTTCGAAGATGGCGCTCATGAGCAAGTCCGGCTCGTTAAATCTGATAGTCTGCGTCTGCCTTTTCTTTGGCTCGATTAACCATGTCCTGTAGTGTCAGGGCGTCCAGGACCTTGAAGATGGCGGCCCGGACCTCGGCCCAGACCTGCCGGATCGCACAATCCGGGTAGCGATCGCAGATCTCCTTGCTGTCCACGCACTCGGTCGTGGTGATGGGCCCCTCCAGGCAGGCAAAAACCTCGCTGAGCTTGATCTGGTCCGGCGGCTTGGCGAGCATGTAGCCGCCCTTGGAGCCCCTGACGCTCCGTACATAACCGGCCGATTTGAGCACGGCGATCAATTGCTCAAGGTATTTGAGCGATATGTCCTGGTTCTTGGCGATGTTCTTGAGCTGCATGGGCTGCTCGGTGGCATACTGGGCCAGCTCCAGGATCGCTCGCGTGCCATATCGGGTTCTTGTCGACAGTTTCATAGAACCTCCTGATATCCTACTACAACAGTAGTGCATTATACGTTTTGGGCAGTGGCCGGTGCTCAACCACCAACAGAATACTAGGAATTTGTGGCGTCCTGTCAACGCTTTTGGGGAAAAACCTATGGATGTGCCGGGGTTTCGCTGATTTCTCGGCCTCTTTGTCGAGCCCACTGGGTTGACGGGCCGGACCAGGAATCCTAGAATTGCCCAAGAATCGAACCATGCCCATGCCCTCTGGGAGGTCATAATGGCACAAGGGCCATTCAGAAAAGTGGCTTTCATCTCCTCGTTTCGGCCCCGCAAGTGCGGGATCGCGACTTTCACGGCGGATCTAATCGCCGCCGCGGCCGTGGCGGCCCAGGGAGGGTTCGAGCCGCTGGGGGTGGCGTTGCGGTCAGAGGACGACCTGACGTATAGCGACCCCGTCAAGTTTGAGGTCCGTCAGAATGTCAAGCGAGACTACGCCTCGGCCGCCGACTACATCAATTTCAGCCATGTGGACGTGGTGTCCGTGCAGCATGAGTTCGGACTGTTCGGCGGCCAGGCAGGGGCCTATCTCACGGGACTGCTGGATCGTCTGAAGGTGCCGGTCATCACGACCCTTCACACCTTGCTCGACCGGCCGGACCCGGCGCACCACAGGACGCTGGTGGATGTTTGCGATGCTTCCGAGCGGGTCGTTACGATGAACACCCGGGGCGTGGACATGCTCAAGGGCATCTATGGCATCAGCGACAAGAAGATCGACCTGATCCCGCATGGCATTCCCGGCCTGCCCTTTGTGGATAGCAGCTACTACAAGCACAAGTTTGACATCGAAGGACGCCGCACGATCCTGACCTTCGGGCTTCTGGGGCCGAACAAGGGCATTGAGGTGATGCTTGAGGCCATGCCGGCCGTCATCAGGGCGCATCCGTCGGTGCTGTATATCATCCTCGGCGCGACCCACCCGAACGTTCTGAGGCATGATGGAGAATCCTACCGGTTCATGCTCCAGCAGATGGTCCGAGACCTGGGGTTGCAGGAGCATGTGATTTTCCACAACCGCTTCGTCAGTGATGAGGAGTTGCACAATTTCCTCTGTGCGGCGGACGTGTATGTAACGCCCTATCGCAACGGCGAACAGTTGACCAGCGGCACGCTCTCCTTTGCCGTGGGCACGGGCAAAGCCGTGGTCTCGTCGCCCTACTGGGCGGCTGAGGAACTACTGGCCGATGGTCGGGGTCGCCTGGTGGGATTCGGCGATTCTGACGCGATGGCGGAGGCGGTGATCGAGATATTATCGGACGATTTCCTTTTCCATAGCCTTCGGCGCAACGCCTACGACTACGGGCGGTCAAGGACGTGGCCGGTCATCGGGCGGCGGTATTGGGAGCTGTTCAATGGCAGGCAACTGCCGGTTCGCCGGGCGGTCGCCTTGATCAAGGCCCCGGGGCCGGGGGTATCTCATGTCGAGATGCCGGAGCCATCGCTGGATTACCTGGTCCGGCTCACCGACGACACCGGCCTGTTTCAGCACGCCATCTACACGATTCCCAACCGGGCCCACGGCTACTGCACGGATGACAATGCGCGGGCGTTGATCTGCATGGCGCACTACTGCGCCCAATCTCCGGAGCCGAGGGCGTTTGACCTGCTGACCCGGTATCTGTCGTTTGTCACGTATGCTCAACAGCCGGACGGGTCTGTCCGCAATTTCATGAATTACGATCGCACCTGGCGGCAGGATGAGCCGCCCCACGACGGATTAGGGCGGGTGCTGTGGGCCTATGGGACGGTGATGGCCCATCCGCCGAGCGCCGAGTATGTGTCCATCGTCAAAGACCGGTTCGATCTGTCGGTTCACCTGGTCGAGAGGCAATACCCCAGGGGTATGGCGTATTCCATACTGGGCATGGCCGAGTACCTGAGGCAGTTTCCCGGGGCCAGCGACATCAAGCGGCACATGGCGACCGCGGCTGACCAGTTGGTCGATCAGTACGAGGAAAACCGTCATTCCGACTGGGATTGGTTTGAGGACCTGTTGGCGTATGACAATGCGGTGCTGCCCCAGGCGCTTTATGTGGCGGGCACGGTGTTCGGCAATCGGCAGTATCTGGAAGTCGCCCGGCGGACGGGGGATTTTCTGCTGCGCAACACGTTCGAGAACGGGAGATTCAGTTTCGTTGGCTGCAACGGCTGGTATCATCGGGGCCGGGTCAAGGCGAAATTCGACCAGCAGCCGCTCGAAGCGGCTTCGACCATCATGATGCTGGACAGTGCCTATCAGGCCACATCGGACAAGCGATTCCTGGTCTTGCAGAGGAATGCATTCGACTGGTTCCTCGGCCGCAACGATATGGACGCGGCCTTGTACGATTTTCGCACGGGGGGCTGCTGCGACGGCCTGACGCCGGAGGGCGTCAACCTCAATCAGGGTGCTGAGAGCGTGTTGAGCTTTATGATTGGCCTTCTGACCGTGCTTGAGAGTGCGCCGCGGATTGCCGACCTGACGACGGCGCAGGAATTGGAGATGATTCGCCAGACGGCCGGCTGCGATGACGACGCCTGACCACTATGCTGAAGGTCGCTACATTCAATGTGAATTCGCTTCGGGCCAGACTGAACGTGGTCTACGACTGGCTGCAAGTCAATAGGCCCGATATTCTCGCGGTTCAGGAGACCAAGGTTCAGGACGCGGATTTCCCCGGGGCGGACTTCGATGCCATTGGATACCGATATGTTTTTCGCGGACAGAAGTCGTACAACGGCGTGGCCGTTTTCAGCCGCTCGGCGATTTCCAACGTGCGATTCGGCCTGCTGGACGAGTCTCGTGACGAGCCGCGGCTGGTTGCGGCCGAGACTTGCGGTGTGCACATCGTCAACACCTACGTTCCACAGGGGGATTCTCCGGCGTCTCCGAAATACGCCTACAAACTTGCATGGTTTGTGCGGTTGCGGGAGTTCTTCGAGGCGCGTTTCCGGCCGGACCAGCCGATCCTCTGGGGCGGTGACTTGAATGTCGCGCCGGAGGCGATCGATGTGTACGATCCGGTGGCGTTGCTCGGGCACGTCTGCTTCAACCCGGAGGTCTCGATGCGGCTGTCGGATGTTCGGGCGTGGGGGTTTACCGATCTGTTCCGGATGCACTGCGGGCAGCCCGGCCAGTACACGTTCTGGGACTATCGCATGAGGGACGCCCTCAAGCAGAACCGCGGCTGGCGGCTGGACCACATCATGGGCACGCCGCCACTGGCGCAGCGGTGCACGGCCTGCTACATCGACAAAGGCCCCCGGGCCGCCGAAAGGCCCAGCGATCACACGCCTTTGGTCGCCGAATTTGACCTTTGAAGCCTATCCATGCGCCTCTCGATGGCTATCGGTTCACATGCAGGATGTGCGCGCCTTCAAAGCCATTAAACCGCGTCGATGAGGCGATACTGTAGGCGCCGATGTTCTCGGTCAGCAGGCACTCGCCGATGTCGAGGTCTCCGGGCAACTGGGCTGATAGCGTGATCTTGTCGAAACTGTCGCAGGTGGGGCCGACCACCGCACACACCTGGGCCGGGCCGTCGCGAAACGCCTGGAAATTGGGCACCCAGTGGTCGAAGACGACGCCGGAGAAGGTATGGTAGACGCCGTCGTTGATGTAGTAGAAGGTCTTGCCGTCGCGGCGCGCTCGGCCGATGATTTCGCTGACGAGCACGGCCGATGTGGCGGCGATGAACCGGCCGGGCTCGGCGATGATTTCGACATCGGACGCGAACAGCCGCTCGCACTCGGCGTTGATGGCCTGAGCCATCTTCTCGAATTGGGGGACATCAGGATGGTACGGCACGGGAAAACCGCCCCCGATGTCGATGATCTTCAGTTCGTAGCCCTTCCTCCGGCAGTCGGCGAAGACGTGGGCGGCGATCTCTATCGCCTCGATGTAGTTGCCGGGATTCGTGCACTGGCTTCCGACGTGAAAACTCAGGCCCTCGACCACCAGACCCAGGTCGAACGCCCTGGCCACCAGGCCGCAGGCGTCGGCGGGATCGGCGCCGAACTTGGAACTGAGCTCGACGATGGAGCCGATGTCGGGGACCTTCAGTCGCAGGACCAGGCCGGCAGTGTCGCAGCAATCCTTGATCTTCCCCAGTTCGTCTTCGTTGTCGTAGGTGACAAGCGGCCTGTAACGACGGATCTTGCGGAGCGTCTCGCGGTCCTTGATCGTGTTGGCGAAGATGATCTTGTCCCAGATGTAGTGCTCCTTCGTCGGCTCATCGAGGCCGTGAATGTGTTCGTAGACGAGCATGAACTCATTGTACGAGGCGACGTCGAAGCTGGCGCCTTCGTTAAAGAGCGTCTTGACCACCTCGGGGTCGGAATTGGCCTTGACCGCGTAGTAGGCCTGGATTCGCGGCAGATGCTTTCTGAAGCGGCGGTAATTGGCCCGCAGGACATCGTGATCGATGACCAGCAGGGGGGTGCCGTGTTGGCGCGCCCGTTCGAGGAGGTGCTTCGGGGCCGCCATCAGACAACGAGCCTCCGCATGAGACGCCGCAGTTGCTCGACTTCTTTGTTGTTCCGGAGGTACGATTCGACCAGCTTGGCCCGCAGTTCCGGCCCTCGGTCGTACAATCGCTTGAACTTCTTGGACGCCGTGGCCCTCAGGACGTAGGCGGCCATGATCGGCAGCGCCACCGTCACATCGAGATAGGCCGTCACCGTCTCGTCGAGTTGGGTCGGGTCGATCTTGCCCCAACTGGCGGCCTCGCTCGGCGGGGCGCCGGACAGCCCGCCGGTGTCGGGCCTGGCGTCGGTGATGTTGATGTCGTAGTCCTGCCCGGCCTCGGGGATCATGAGAACTTCCTGAATCTGCGGCTCGGTCTGGAGCATGAAGTTCTTGGGGCTGCCCCCGCCGATGAGGATGACGCCGGTCTTGCCCTTTTCGTACTTCTTGGCGTTGAGGATGATGGCGGTGCTGTCGTTGACGTCGATACTGGGGTTGATCTTGAGCTTGAATCGGTCCTGGAGGTCCGAAGCTTCGGCCAGCAGCTCCAGCCCCGCCACGTTCATGCCGATGGTCGAGTCGCCGGGCGAAGACGTGAACACGGGAATGCCGTTGCGATAGGCGGCGGCCAGGATGCTGACCTGTCCGAGCTTGTTCTTGCGTTCTTGTTCGTCCAGGACCTTTCCCAAGTGGTGGTAGAACTCCCGGGTGCCCATTTCCTTCTGAAACTCCGGCCGCAGGAGTATCTTGCGCAGACGCCGGTCGGTCTCCATGAGCACGTCTTCGTAGTCGAACAGGATGTCATAGATGCGGGTGACTCCCTTGTCGCGAAGGTCCGCGTCGTCAACGAGGTGGCTGCCGCGATACAGGGGCAGGTTGAATGGGTAGTGGATATCGTGGTACATGTTGGCGCCGGTGGCGCTGATCCAGTCCACAAAACCGTGATTCATCAGGGGGATGATGGCGCTGGGGCCCATCCCGGCCGGCGTCAGGGCCCCGGCGAGGCTCATGCCCACGGTCACATTTTGTTTGGCGTACCTATCGCGCAGGAGCTGGCAGGCGGCTCGCAGCCGCCCTCCGTTGTAGGCGTCCATGCCGTCGATCAGGGCGACGATGTCGGTGGATGCGGAGATAGGTTCCGGCAGGATGCGCTTGCCGGAAAGGTACCGCCGTTTGCCGTGCTGACATGCTTTCTTGCTGGCCATTTCTGCTTCTGTTCCTTCCATCATTTGTATGATGACCGGCGTTCAGGGTACACAAAACGCCTCTGCCGGGCTATGCAGGGCACATAGTATAGGCGAACAGACCCCTTGGTTCGAAAAAAAACACGCCTGATGGCAAAAAAAGGGCTACTGCAGCGCAGAAGGGCCGGATGGCTTGCGAGGTGTGGGACACACCTTGGCTATCGTATCTGCGTTCTCTGAGCGCAAACTCTTTCTATTTAAGCACTTATGAGATCCTGGGCACAGCCTGGAGCAGGCCGTTGGGCTACCGTCGGGAACTGCTGCCCCCGGCGTTGGCAGGACCCGTTCATCAGACGGGGGGACGCTGATCCGTCTGGCGGCCGTGAGATCCCCGGCCCACGCCGCCGGCTGCCGGGACAGACCGGGGAAAGACGCACCGCCCCTAGTTCAAGCCGAGTCTTGCCCAACG
>DSDB01000650.1 GCA_011057845.1 Phycisphaerales bacterium
ACCGCCAGATACCGCCGCCCATTGACCGCCACGGTCTCCCAATCCTGGCGTTCCATGCCGATTTCCATCAACCGCACGTAGGTCTCACCGGCCTCGCTGCTCAGTTCCGCCAGTTGCCCCAGCACCCGCGCTTCGTCCTCCGCCTCGCCAAGCTTGCGGTGCGCCTGCGCCAGCCGTAGATACGCATTGCCGTCGCCCGTATCCCCGGGATACAGATCCATCAGCTTCTCCAGCGGCTTTTTCGCCCGCTCCCACTGCTCATCGGCCAACAGCAGCCCCGCGTAAATCCGCAGCCCCCAGTAGCTGTTCGGATGATCCTCCAGCCACGTCGCCACCGCGTTGACATCCCGCACATCCACCCGATCTCGCGGCGGCTCGGCCCAGTCCACGCCCTCTCCCAGCCCCTGTGCCCGCGCCTTCGCAAACAGCGCGAAGTCGTTCTCAATCCGCTCAATCGCCTCAGCATGGCGCGAGATCGCCTCATTGACCCGCTGCCCCTCGCCCAGGTCCTTCAGGATCGCCCGCAGGCTGTCCATCCCGTAGCGCTCCACCAGATACTCGACCACCAGCGACGCCTGGTAATACGCAAACTGCAAGTGCATCGGCGTCGGTGGGTCCATGAACGCCGAACTGAGCCGGCCCACCGGCGTCAACTGCCCTTCCAGAATCATCTTGCGATACGTCGGGTTTATCCGCTGGCCCCACGTCGGGTCCCGCCGCAACTCCTCGTACACGCTGATGCCCTCGCTCAACCACCTCGGCATCTTATTCGCCGTCAGGTTCAACGTCACCACATGGGCGAATTCGTGCCACAGCATCGCCTCCCAGTTCGTCGGCACGGCCGCCTTCGGGCTGTTGGCCGTAATCACATTCCCGAAGCAGACCCCCAGAAACCCGTCCCCGCCCGGCATACCGAACGTCCGAACCGCGAAATCCTGCTGGTTCTCGAATATCTCCACCGTCACCGGCGCCCGCAGCGTGCAGCCGTATCGCTCGCACAGCACGTCCCGCGCCTCGCGCAGCAACTTGAGCACCCGGTCCCCGTAGACCGCCGCCTCCTTCGCCGCCATCCGCACGATGAAACCGTCGGCCTCCAGCGTCCTGTACCCGGCCATCTTGTCCCGAAGGCTCGCCAGGTTGTACGCCTCCACATTGTACGCATCGGCCGCGTGAACCTGCTCGACCAGCCTCCACCCCTCGTCGTCGATTCCCAGCCGAAGCATATCGCCGGCCAGTTGCAGCTTCGCCGGCAGGTAATTCGGGTCATAGGCCAGCGCCTGCCGCTGATGCGTCGAGCCCTCGCTGAACCGATAGTTCTGCGAGAGCTTGCGCCCGATCAGATAGTCCACCTCCGGATTCGTCGGCCAGTACTTCAACGCCTGGCTCCGCCGGTTCTCCGCCCCATCCGGGTCATTGCCCAGCCGCGCCAGCACCGCCTCGTATGCCCATGCCTGAGGATGCCACGGATTGACCATCAGCACCGAATCCAGCGTATCAAACGCCGCTCGGTAGTCCTCGCAGTCGATCTGGTGCTCGGCCAGCAATACCAGGGCGTCCGCGTAATTCGGGTTCACCTCCAGCGCATCGCTCAGCGCCCCCAGCATCGCCCGCCGATCGCTGTTGTAGAACGCCCGCGCCAGCCCCGTATGGAACGCCGGGTCATCCCCGAACCGCCGAATCGCCTCGCGGTAGTGCTCGGCCGCCATCGCATAGTCCTGCTTGCCAATCGCCAGCTCCCCGATCGCCTCATAGGCCTCCCGGCAGTTCGGGTCGTTCCGCAGCACCCGATGGTAGAACTGGTCCAGCACCTGCCGCGGCTCAGCGCCCATCTTCAGCAGTGTCCGGCCCAGTGCCACCATCTCCCGCCCCGTCATATATCCCACCCGTCGGTCCCCCGCGATCCGGTATATCGTCGCCAGCATCTCGTTCGCCCGGTCCAATCGCCCGTTCGCCTGAAAGACCTCATGTGCCAACAGCATCAGCCGGATACTGAACGTGTAATCCTGCAGCGCCGCCTCCATGGCCCCGGCCGCATCCTCATACAACCCCAGCGCCATCTGCGAGCGGATCAGCAGCAGATGCCACTGCATGGAGAAAACCCCCTCCTTGATCGCCTGCACCGTCGTCTCCAGGCACTCATTGTACCGCCCCGTCTGATACTGCCGCTCGGCCGTCTCCAGGTCCGGCGCCCCGGCGCAGACCCCAACCCCCAATACCACTACGAACACGAGGAGAACCACGATAACGCCGGGCCGCCGCTGCATACCCACTCGGCCCGCCGCACTACGATCCGACGACGGCATCACATTTCTCCGAAGTACGGCTCAAAAGGCGCAAACTTGCTCCGTCGCGCGATCATTCAGCCCCAAAGACGCACCAACCCGGGCCCCTATTGCAGACGATCCCGCAAAGCCTCGGAAAAACTCGATGGCAGGACCTGCCCTACTGTAAACCGAGCCTCGTGCACTGTGCAACTGCCTGCGCACGCGGATTCTGCGAACACAGCCCCGCAGGGTGGACCCCGATGTACATCGGGATTCTTGTCCACGCGGAGACTGCCAACCTAGTATACCATACTACCGCCCCGACTCCATCCCCATTCGCAGAATCTCAAATCCTGAACAGCCCCCGTGGCGGCCCTTGCTCTTCGGGTTCCGCCCTTTGCCTGAAATAATCCGCCCCTGTGTCCGTCTAACCCACCGCCCGACCACCAACCATTATTCACCTACTACCAGCAGGAGTATCGAATGAACAGATTCGCAACCATCTTAAACCAAGAAAGGAGTAAACGATGAACAACTTGGCAATCTCATTCCGAATCGCGGCCCTGGCGCTGCTGCTGTGCGTCGGTGTCGTTCGTGCGGTCGAGACGCCCGAACCGCCGCAGGTTGACATCATCAAAACCGAAACCGGCGACATCAAGCTCACCTTCATCGGCCACGGCACGCTCATGCTCGAATACTCGGGCAAGGTCATTCACATCGACCCCTACGGCCGCCTCGCCGATTACACCAAACTGCCCAAGGCCGACCTCATCCTGCTGACCCACGAACACGGCGACCACCTCGACCCCAAGGCCCTGGCCACGGTTCGCACGGACAAAACCACCGTCATCCTGACCCAGCTCTGCGCCGAGAAGATCACCGGCGGCATCATCATGAAAAACGGCGACACCAAGACCCTTGATGGGCTCAAAATCGAGGCCGTCCCCGCTTACAACATCGTCCACAAGCGCGACAACGGCCAACCCTACCATCCCAAAGGCCACGGCAACGGCTACATCCTGACCCTCGGCAAGACCCGCCTCTACGTCGCCGGCGACACGGAGAACACCCCCGAAATGAAGGCCCTCCAGAAAATCGATATCGCCTTCCTGCCCATGAACCTGCCCTACACCATGACCCCCGAAATGGTCGCCGACGCCGCCGTCGCCTTCAAACCCAGGATCCTCTACCCCTACCACTACGGCCAGACCGACCCCAAGAGACTCACGGCCCTGCTCGCCGACCAAAAAGACATCGAAGTCCGCATCCGCAAAATGCAATGACGCCTGGACCAGGGATCGGCGTTCAGGGCCCGGCCCCTGACTCCTGACCCCTGATCCCTGCCGTCGCCACGTGCCCGGTGAACTCCCTCACGTTCTCGGCCATCAGGAACAGGCACGGCACGATCAGCAGCGAAATCACCGTCGCAAACAGAATCCCGAACCCCAGCGAAATGGCCATCGGAATCATGAACCGCGCCTGCCGCGACGTCTCGAAGATCATCGGCGCCAGCCCCCCGAACGTCGTCAGCGTCGTCAGCAGAATCGGGCGAAATCGCCGCACGCCCGCCTGGTGAATGGCCTCAAACGGCCCGAGCCCCGCCTGCATCAGCCGGTTCGCGTAGTCGATCAGCACCAGCGAGTCGTTTATCACCACCCCGCATAGCGCCACGATCCCCATCAGGCTCATCAGGCTCAGCGAGTAGCCCATGATGATATGCCCCAGCACCGCCCCCACAATCCCAAATGGAATCGCCATCATAACGATCAGCGGCTGGTAGTAACTGCGAAACGGAATCGCCAGCAACGCGTAGATGACAAACAATGACAACAGCAGTCCCCTCAGCAGGGCATCGGAACTCTCTTTCAAGTCCTGCTGCCGGCCCTCCCATGCGTAGGAAAGCCCCGGGAAGTCGTCCGCCAGTTGAGGCAGCGCCTCCTCCCCCAGCGTCGCCATCACCCGGCTCGTCTGGGAGATCGGCTCCACATCGGCCGTCACCGTGACGGTGCGTCGGCCGTTGCGCCGCGTGATCGTGGTATATGCCCGGCCGGGTTTGACCGTCGCCACCTGCGCCACCGGCACATCCGTGCCCGCGGGCGTGCGAATCAGCAGATTCTCCAGGTCATACAGCCGCACCCGCTGCTCGCGGGGCAGCCGAACCTTGATCTTCACCTCGTTGCGGCCCCGCTGCTGGCGAACGGCCTGGGCCCCGTAGAAGGCGTTGCGAAGCTGCCGCGCCAGCGACTGCTGCGTCAGCCCCAGGGCATGGCCCTCCTCAGTCAGGCTGAAATCGAACTGCCGCTTGCCCGGCGTATACCCGTCGTCGATGTCCTTGACGTTCGAGAAATCCGCCAGCCGCTCCGCCAGCGACTCCGACGCCCGATCCAGCACGTCGATGTCTCGATGGCTCAGCTCGATCGTCAGCGCCGCTCCGCCGCCGAGCCCGCCCCGATCCGACTCAAACCGAAGGCTCTCCAGGCCCGGAATCGCCCCCACCCGTTGCCGCCAGAGATTTGTCAGCGCCGCCGTCGTGATAGGCCGGATCTTCGGATCCGTCAGATACACCCGGACCTCCACCCGGTTGTCCCGGATTACATCGTAGATGCCCAACGACAGCCTGTCGCCCCCGTGCTCGGCCACCAGTACGTCCGCCGTCTTCACCAGCTTGTCCCGAACCTCCTCGGCCCGCGACAGCGGCGACCCATAGGGCAGCAGCGCCGTCACGACCGCCTGGTCCGACTCCACCCGCGGCATCAGAATCATCCCGATGCGGCCGCTGTCCACCCACCCCAGAATCACGATCAGGACCGCCACGCCCACCGCCACCGTCATCACGCGGAATCGAATACAGAAATCCAGAAACCGCGCATAGACCCTGTCGACGAACCACCGCAGGCCGCGGCTGAATCCATACTGCACCGCCCCCAGCAGTCCCCGACGCCTGGATTCGTCCCCGTGGCCGTGCGCCAGATGGCACGGCAGTATGACCAGCGACTCCACCCACGAAATGGCGAACACCGTGATCACCACCATCGGAATCACCCGCCAGATCTTGCCCATCATCCCCGGCACGAAGACCAATGGAACAAACGCCACGATATTCGTGATAATGCTGAATGTTACAGGGAGCAGCACATCCCGCGCCCCGCGGATCGCCGCCTCCATTCGCCCCATCCCGCGGGCCCGGTAATCGTGGATGTTCTCGCCCACCACGATGGCGTCGTCCACCACGATACCCAGCGCGATGATGAACGCGAACATCGATATCATGTTGATTGTCACGCCAAGCACCGGCAGGAAGAGGAAGCACCCCAGGAACGAAATGGGAATCCCCATCGTCACCCAGAACGCCAGCCGGAACTCCAGGAACAGCCCCAGCAGCACCAGCACCAGCGCCAGACCTATCGCGGCGTTCTTGAGCAACAACTGCATCCGTTGCCGGTAAACATCCGAACGGTCGTTGTTGATCACCCACTCGATCCCCGGCGGCAGGTCCTTCTCGATCTCCTCCATCGCGTCCCGCACCGCCTTCGACACCCCGGTCGGCGTCTGCTTGCCCACGCGGAAGACCTCCAGCCCGACCGCCGGCTTGCCATTATACGAGGCGTACCGGTGCTCCTCCTCGAACGTATCCAGCACCTGCGCAATATCCCCCAGCCGCAGCACGGACCCGTCCGCCGTCGTAATCAGCGGAATCGTCGCGAACTCGCCCGCCCAGTACTTGCGCTCGCTGACCCGCAGCAATATATCGCCGCCCTCGGTCTCCAGCATCCCCCCCGGAACCTCCACCGACGTCTGACGCACCCGTTCGGCCACCTGCTCCAGCGTCAGGTTGTACATCCGCAGCGTGTCCTGGTCAATCTCCACCGCCACCTCGTACAGCCGCACCCCCTCCAGGTCCACCTGCGTAATCCGAGGGTCCTGCAGCAGACGGTCCCGAACCTGCTCGGCCACCTCCCGCAACACCCACTCGCTGGCGTCTCCGTATATCTGCAAGTCCAGCACCTCGCGCCGCACCATCAGAAGACTGACCTCCGGCTCTTCGGCATCCAGCGGGAATGTGATAATCCGGTCGACCTCCTGCTTGATGTCCTGATAGACGCGCTGGTCGTCGGCCCTGGCCTCCAGCTCCACCATCACCGTTCCGCTGCCCTCCCGAGCCGTCGCCGTGATCTCCTTGATCCCCTCCAGGCTGCGAATTCGCTCCTCGACCGCCAGAATGATCCCCTTCTCAATCTCCTCCGGGCTGGAGCCCGGATAGGCCACACGGATCATCACCATGTCCAGATCGAATTCGGGGAAGACCTCCTGCTTGATGTTGCGGGCGACCATCAACCCGCCGATCAGCAGAACGATCATGAGCAGGTTCGGCGTGACGCGGTTGCGCGTCATCCACCCGATGATCCCCATCCCCAGGTCCTCGCCGTGATGGCCGTGGCCCGTCATGATCCGCTCCTCCGGCCTTCCGATGGCGGACCATCGCCTCCGGCCGCCCCGGAACCGCCGTCCAGCCGCAGCGGCATCCCGGCCACCGGCGCCGCGATGTCCGTCGTCACCAGCCGCTCGCCCTCGACCACACCGCCCGATACATAGACCGTCTCCTGCCCCCGAAACGCCACCTCCACCGGCCGGATCTCCAGCTCATCCTTCTCATTCATGATCCACACCGCGTCGCCCTCCCGAAAATACGGCCGCGGAATCTCAAACACGTCCGTAAGCCGACGGCCCTCGATCTCCGCGCTGACGTACGAATCCATCAGCAGCTTCGGCCTGCCCTGATGCTCCGGCTTCAAGCACAGTGGATCATCCACCAGCACCAGCAGCTTCGCCATCTGGCCCTGCCGTTCCACCTCCCCGTACAGACGCAGCACCCGCCCGGTGCGCACGTTGTCCGCCCCCCACGCCAGCGGATTGTGCAGCGTCACATCGGAGCCGGCCTGCCCGTTCGCCCGCGGGATGGCCAGCCACGCAAGCTGCCCGATCGGGACCTTCACCTCCACCCACGCCTCGTCCGTCGCAATCAGCGTCACCAACGGAGTGTTCGACGAGACCGTCGCCCCCAGGTCCACGTGCCGCTGCTGCACAATCGCGTTGAAAGGCGCCGCGATCTCGCACCGGCCCAAATCGAGCTGGGCCTTTTCATACGCCGCCTGCGCCGACTCCAGAGCCGCCTCGGCCGCCGCCAATTGAGGCTCCCGCAGCACCAACTCGCGGTCCTGCTCGCCGAGCACCTCCCCCAGCAGTTCGTACTCCTGACGGGCCACCGCCTGGTTGCCGTGCTCCACCTTCAAATCCCGCTGAACCCGCACCACATCGGCGTGACGCTGCTTGACGAGAATTTCGTAATCACGCCGGTCGATCCCGATCAGCTTCTGTCCGGCCTTGACCGCCGTCCCAGGCACCACGTACTCCGAGACCTCCACGATCTTGCCCGAAACCTGCGGCTGCAGAGTCACCTCCTGCGCCGGGATCACCTGCCCGTTCTGCTTAACCGTCACCGTGTGCGCGGACTTCTTCAATTCGACCGCCTCCACCAGCCGCGCCTGCCGAGGCGGTTTGGCCCGCGCGGCCGTCGGACTGGTCGCCAGCAGATGCTTGTACGCCAGCGTCGCCCCAAAGACCACCACGCTCGCCGCAATCAAACGGACCACCGCGCTGACCAGCATCCGCACGATGCCGGGCCGACCCGTCCGCCTCGACTTGCCCTTCTCACTTGTTGTCATGGACTCACCTGTGCATTACCTGAATCACCCCTCGTGGCGAGGGCGTCCCGCCCTTGTGTGCCGCGGGCATCCTGCCCGCGGTTGTCGGTCACCAACGCATCCTCCGCGTCCTTCACGTCCTCGGCGTGCTCCGCGGTAAAGTAATCGCCCGCCCCGCCCGGCCGCGGCTTGTCCCACGAGCCGGCCGTCGCCCGATACAGGTCAATCCGCCGCCCGATCAACGTCCGCCGCGCCGTCACCTCGCTGCGCTCCAGGGCCTGGAGCGACTGCAACGACTCCAGTACCCGTATGTAGTCGACCTGCCCCTTCATGAACGATTCCCGGTTGCGCTCGTATGTCTGCCGGGCCAGTTCGAGCTGCTCCCGGATACTGCTCAGAAACATCGCCTGCTGGCGCTCCTGCGACAGCGCCGTCTCCACTTCCGCCAAAGCCTTCAGAACCGTGCCCGACCACGTATGGACCCGCTCCGAGACGATGGCCCGCTGGCGCTCCACCTCGGCCTTGCGCAGGCCGGCGTCGAACACCGGCCCGGCCACGTTCGCCGCCAGCGTCGTCAGCCAGTCCCTGAACAAATCCCGCACCGGCGCCCCGGAGAACGTCGAGACCCCGGCCGACAGACTCAACCGTGGATACTGGTCCGCAATCGCCGCCGCCAGCCGCTGGTCGGCCGCCTGCAATTGCCGGTATCCCTGCCGGACATCCGGCCGACGCCACAGCACCTCTGTCGGTAGCCCCACCGCCGGCAGTTCCCCAACATCCGCCAGACCCACCGGCCGATCACCCCAGGCCAACTCGGGCGTCCGACCCAGCAGTGCCGCCAGCCGATACTGCAACACCTCTACCGTCTCCTGCGCCGCGATCAACTGGCTCTCCGTCGACGCCACCAACTGACGCTGGCGAAGCACGTCCGCGGCCCGCGCGACGGCGTTGCGAAACTGCACCGTCACAATCTCCAGAACATCTTTGTTGGCCACGATCTGGGCCTGGGCGATCCGCACCTGCGCCCGCGCCTCGGCCAGTTGATACCACGTAGCGGCCACCGACGCCGAAATCGTGATCGCCGCCGTATCCACCGCCTCCTGCTGGGCCTCCACGTCCAGCCACGCCGCTCGCCGCGTCGACGCCAATTCCCCCCACAGGTCCACCTCATAACCGGCCGCCAAACCCAGCGAATGCGCCTGCGTCTCCGTCGTGCCCGTGGCCTTCGCATCCCGCCGCGACGTCGAAGCCGATCCCGTCCAGTCCACCCATGGCCACACCGTCGCCTCCGCCCGCCTGGCCACCGCCTCCGCCTGCGCCAAGCGATCCCATGCCGCCTGAAGGTCGAAATTACCCCCCAGCGCCTCGTCCACCAGACCGTTCAATTGCCCATCGTCGAAATGCTCCCACCACCGCTCCACCATCGGCCGGGTCCCCGACACGGAAAACGTCTCCGGAACCGCCACCGGCAAGATCGGCTCCTGCACCGCCCGGCGGCAGCCGCCGCCCATCGTCACAAGAATCCCTGCAAGAATACTGTTCAGTAGTGCCTTATTCATGTACGGCCCACAACTATCCTTGAAATCCTTACAACTTACCGGTGTTTTGACGCATTAGATAGGTGCTGCCTGCAAAAAACTCCTGGGCTTCCATCCCTGCCAGGGCCTCGTCCCCCGTCCGTGAGCCCATGCCCCAACCACGAGGCGTAGAGCACCAGCCACGAGCCACTAACCACCAGCCAGCCCGGCCCGGATCGAGGCATGAACGTCTTTCAGCACCGGATACAGACGCTCAAACGTGTCAAGCCACTGCCCATACCGCTGCGTGAGCTTCAAATCCGGCTCGTAGGCGCGCCCGGGCCTGTAGACTGTATTATACGC